>JAFXMP010000077.1 GCA_017530275.1 Clostridia bacterium
CCAGGGTGCGGGAAGGCGGCAAGGAAGTCATGCGCTCCTGGACGAAGCTCATTCTGAATGATGCGCCGGTCACCATTCCGGCCCATACCCGGCAGGTGATCGACCTGTCCGCCGGCGAGGAAATGTGCGGCTATCTGCTGTACGCCTTCGCAGGCGGAAAAGACGCTGCCATCGAAACCCTGTGCAGCGAATGCTATAGCTATCCTCAGCCGCCGGTTCAATTCGCCCTGGGAGGCGAAATGCCGGGGCTTCCTTTGAAGGGCGATCGCACCGACGCGGAGAAGGGCGACCTGCAAGGTCACGCGTCTCATTACACCGTTGTGGGCGGTGGCACGGCGCATCATCCCGAAGCCTATGAGCCTTTCTGGATGCGCACCTTCCGCTATGTGCGCCTGACCATCGAAACTAAGGACGCACCGCTGACCATTCTTCGTTTTGCTTACCGTTCCACCGGCTACCCACTGGACGTAAAAACCGCCTTTGCCTGCTCCGATGAAACCATGGCCCCAATCTGGGACATCAGCGTGCGCACACTTCGCCGCTGTATGCACGAAACCTATATGGACTGCCCCTTTTATGAGCAGCTCCAATATGCCATGGACACCCGCTCGGAAGTGCTTTATACCTACATGATCAGCGCCGACGACCGCCTGGCGCGGCAGGCCATGGAGGCCTTCCGCCGCTGCCAGCGCCCGGACGGAGCCATCAACTCCTGCGCTCCTGCCAACCGCAGCAACGTGATTCCCGGCTTTGCCATCTTCTATCTGCTGATGGTGCATGACCACATGATGTACTTTGATGACAAGGCCTTGGTGCGTCAGCACCTGCCAGCCATTGACCGCGTCCTGACCTTCTTTGGCGACCATTTGAACAGCCTGGGCGTGGTGGGCAAGGTGGGCGGCAAGATTATGCGCAGCCGCTATTGGTCGTTCATCGACTGGTCCACCAAGTGGGAGGGCGGCGTACCGAATGCTTCCGATCAAGGGACGGGGGCCATTACCATGGAAAGCCTGCTGTACCTGTTCGGCTTGCAGCACGCCGCCGAACTGGCGGACTATATCGGCTTCCCGGATATGGCCCAGGATTACCGCAGCCGGGCTGGCGCGCTGAAAGCCGCCATCCAGGATCATTGCATGGGTGAATACCAGGGGCAGCGGCTGGTTCAGGACGGCCCCGGCATCAACGAGTATTCCGTCCATTGCCAGGCCTTTGCCCTCCTGACGGGCGTGGTTTCCCCGGAGGAAGGGCGGGCCATGCTGGAAAAAACCGTGGGCAATCCTGATTTGGCCCAGTCCTCTGTGTCGTTCATGTTTTATCTGTTCCGGGCGTTGGAAATGTGCGGCTGGTACGAAAAGACCGACGAGTTGTGGGAGCTGTGGCGACAGATGGTGCGGGACAATCTGACCACCTGCGTGGAAAACGATACCGACGCCCGCTCTGACTGCCATGCCTGGGCATCGCTTTTGTGCTACGAAATGCCTGCTGTTGTGCTGGGCGTGCGGCCCGGCGCACCGGGATTTGAAAAAATCTTGGTGAAGCCCTGCCCCGGAAAGCTGACCCATGCCGAAGGCAGCGTGATCACGCCCAAGGGGCTGGTGCATGTCAAATGGGAAAAACAATCAAATGGAGAAATATTACTGCAAACCGATCTGCCTGACGAGATGAAGGAGGAAGCACCATGAAGCCGCAGGACATTCTGAAGCAAATGACCCTCGAGGAGAAGGCCGCTTTCTGCTCCGGCCATGATTTCTGGCACACCAAGGCAATCGGCCGGCTGGGCGTTCCTTCTGTTATGATGTGTGACGGCCCCCACGGCCTGCGCAAGCAGGAGGGCGAGGGCGACCACCTGGGCATCAACAAGAGCATTGAGACGGTCTGCTATCCCACCGCAGCGGCCCTGGCCTCCTCCTTTGACCGGGATGTGATGAAGCAATTGGGCGAAGCCCTGGGCCAGGAATGCCAGGCGGAAAACGTGGCCATGCTGCTGGGGCCCGGCCTGAACATCAAGCGCAGCCCCCTGTGCGGCCGGAACTTTGAATACTTTTCCGAAGACCCGTACCTGGCGGGCGAAATGGGAGCTGCCTATGTGCAGGCGCTGCAAAGCAAGGGCATTGCCGCCTGCGCCAAGCACTTTGCCTGCAACGATCAGGAGACCCTGCGCATGAGCGGCTCCAGCAACCTGGACGAACGCACTCTGCGGGAAATCTACCTGCCCGCCTTTGAAGCGGTGGTCAAAAAAGGCAAGACCCGCAGCCTGATGTGCGCCTACAACGCCATCAATGGCACCTTCTGCTCTGAAAACAAAATGCTGCTCACCGACATCCTGCGGGATGAATGGAAATCCGACGCCTTTGTAGTCACCGATTGGGGCGCCATCA
>JAFXMP010000003.1 GCA_017530275.1 Clostridia bacterium
CCAACACCAACACCAACACCAATACTAATACCAACACAAACACGAGAATAACAAAAACCGATGTAAGGCTGCATATTGAAGAAATTGGAAACGTGAGGGGAATACCTTCTGTGAAGCGTTATCAGCCCATCACGCTCGTTTCCAATGCTTTTAGCCTGACGGACGAACAGGCCAAATCGTACAACGCGCAGGGGATCACCTTTGAAATCATCGGCGGGAACAGCAAAATTTCCAGAGAAGAAAAAGCGAAGCTCGTCAAATACGGCAAACAATACAGGCTCGAATGCGCGCTGTCCGATACGGGGAGATACAGTGCGGACCGTTACAAAGTGAAGGTCAAAGCCCCCAAAGTAATGACGGATAAGCTGTCCTTTTCCGACTTTTCCTTCGATTTGACAGCCCCCGATATCTCCTTTGAAGTGGAGGGCGCCTGGAAAGGAACGGACGGCAACACCTATTGGAAGGTCGAAGAAAACGCCCGCGTGCGCGTTTATTATGAACCGGGCAGCAATAATACGGATACCTTTGAATACGCCGTGTATCCGGCAGGCGGAACCCCGGTCTGGATAGATGCGGATAAAATGGACGTTAACGCGGAAGAAATCGTTTATGAGGCAAAGAAAGGCGGCAATACAAGCAGCCAGTCTTCTTCCCAGCAGACATGCTCGTTCGTCCTCCAGGTGCCGCAGGACGCGTGGAATAACGTCTATACCGTCGCCGTCCGCCACAACGGCCAGGAAGCAGCCGAACAAACGGGCACGTTCCTTCAGCCGCTCAAACTGTCGCTGGCCGACGATTTTGACGGGGAAAATACTGTTTATACGGGCCAGAAGGAACTGCGCGTGAAAGTAAACAGAATATCGGGCAATTTAGTGCTTCAATCCGGCAACAAAAAAGACGGTGAGCCCGTCCATGAAGGGGTCGCGGCGTTCGATCTGTCGGATTGGCAGCTGGAGGACGGGCAGACGATCACCGTAAGCTATTATAATAAGGAAACGGACGAAACAAGCAGCGAGGAAGAGTCGCTCACGATCAGCTTTATCGAGGCGGATACCATCTCGATCAGCCCGCTCGGCGGCGTGTATCTGGACGAAAAAACGCCGGAAACCATGCGGTTTGACGTAAACGCGCAGGAGGGCCTGCAGACCCAGGTGTGGCTGGAAGACGAGAATGGGAATCCGATTGGCGAAAAGTATGAAAACGTCGGGCACGTCACCTTTGCGACCGCCGACCTTTCCCGGACGGCCCAGATCGTGTGCGCTTATTCGGATCTCCAAGGCGGCGAAGTAAGAATCCCCGTTGTCCTTTTGTCTGAAACAGCCGATATTCCTGCAAACAGCCTCATCCTGATAACGGAAAAACCGGCCCTCGACCAGGATGCCGCTTTGGCGGAGGGCGGAGAACTCACCGGCCGCAATGCCGTGCCGAACAGAACGGTGGAGCTTCAATACTTGAATGGGACGCTGGCTGCCAGTACGATGGCGGATGAGCACGGCGCGTTCACGTTCTCTCAGACGGGGCTGACGCCCGATCAGGAAGTAACCGTCGTTTGCGAGGACAAACTGGGCCAGAAGCGCGAATCCAGCGCGGCGCTGACCCTGCCCCTGCAAACGATCACCGTGAAGGCGGGCGAGATCACCGATTGGGTGGACGACATGGGCGAAAAGGTCCAGCCGATCCACTGGGATGAAACAAAGAAGATTTATTACCTAAATGGAGAACTTGTGAATCTGCCTCTGCGCGGCACGGCGCATAAGAACCAATGGCTTACCCTGTGGCTGAACGGCGGCCCCATGGGCGAGACCCAAGCCGATCAGGACGGCCGTTGGGCATGCAATGTAACCCTGCCCGACGGAGAAAACGGCGAGATCACGGTCCAATATAAGGAAAAAGCGTACGGCGAAGCGGGCACGTTGGCCTACGCCTACTATACGCCGCGCGCGGAAGCGCCCAAGGTCACAGCTCTCCTCGTGGAAGGGGACACGGCCTTAAAGGTGCAGGGTGATCCGGAAGCAAAATATACCCTGATGGTGGACGGCAAAGACGTGAATACCCAGGAAGCGGGCGCGGACGGCGCCGTTACCCTGATTTCGCCCGAGCCCTTCAAAACCGGGCAGAAGGTCACGGTTTGGATGACGAACATCGTAGGGGGACGCTCCCAAGTCGGCGAATACACCGTGGAGCAGAATACCGATCTGCGCGCGGAAATATCCGGCAGCGAGCCCTGCTACCTGTCCCCCGATGGGGAGCCTCTGATTCTGACGGTCCATGGCATCAACGGTACGATCGTTGACCTTTATGGAAAGCGTGAAAACTTCAGCGACGAACAGCGGATCGACCAATGGACGATGGTTGATGGCGAAATCCGTACGCTTCGTTATGCTGATGTGAAGGAAAAGCTTGATCTGCCCGACATGGATATGAAAATAACATTGATCCTGCGGGATAATCAGAATCATGAGTTCAGAGATCTTGTCATTCATTATGACCCCGTCTGCCAAGTTGAACCGGATCAGGATAGCTGGGATGCCTTGAACAAGGGAACCGAGCGCATCACCGGCACGGCCGACCCGGGCGCAGCCGTCATCCTCTATAACGGGGAGGAAAATGTCGCCGAGGCGAAGGCAGGCGATGACGGACGTTTTGAAATCAATATCAAAGATAAAGATATCAAGAAGAAGCTTCGCGGCGATGTGAAGCTCTCTTTGGTGGCCGAGGATCCGGCGGGCAACAAATCCGAGCGCGTCGAGCAGGGCAAAAAGATCCACTTCCCCTGGCGCGACAAGCCGATCTATCTGATCCTGATGTGCATGGGCCTGCTCCTGTTTGCGGCGTTCCTGATGATATTCCTTTCCTCGCGGAAAAGATCCGGCGGCAAGCAGGACAGGCCGCCCCTGCCCACCGGTACGGTCAGGCTGCCGCCGCGGCCCCGCAAGAAATAAAAAGCCGTTGAAAGGAGGATTCAAATGCCTTTGAAAATAGATGCTGCCGTATGCAGCAATATGGGCAAGGTTCGCAAGAACAACGAAGATAATTTCTACTTCGACGGTCTTTACATGGATGAAAACACGCGGAACCAGGGCGGCTTTTATCACCAGACCAACGAAAACGAGCTTCAGATCTACGCGGTCTGCGACGGCATGGGCGGCGAGGAAGGCGGCGAGGACGCCTCCATCACGGCGGTGCGCGGCCTGCAGAAATATGCCGCATCCGAGGCGCATCCCGATGAAAACCAGCCGCTTCGCGACGCGCTGCAGTCCATTTCCGATACCATCGATCAGAACGCCCGGACCAAGGGCTTCCATTCCGGCACCACGATCGCCATGATGCTGTTTAACGGCAATACGGCCCGCGTCGTCCACGTGGGCGACAGCCGCGTGTACGGCATGCAGAATAAACAATTGCGCCGCCTCACCGTGGACCATTCCGAGGTGCAGCGCATGTTCGCGATGGGCCTGATCAAAGAAGAGGAATTGGACACCCATCCGCGCCGCCACGTCATCAGCCAATACCTGGGCATGCCCAGGGAGGACGCCCTCGTTTCCCCGACCCTGAGCGAAAGGGAAGAGGTCACCGCCGAAACCCGTTATGTGATCTGCAGCGACGGCCTGACCGATATGGTCAAGGATCCCGAGCTCAGCCAGATCCTCGCCGCCGCCCCAAATTCCGAGGAAGCGGCCAAGCAATTGGTGCTTGCCGCGCTGCGGAACGGCGGGCGCGATAACGTGACGGTGATCTGCCTCTTCGTAAAGCCCCAGAAAACGGGGAGCACCCGGCATGAGGGCAAAAAGCACGAGAGCAAGAGCAGAAAGCGCAGGCGCCGCCTGGCCATCGCGGGCATGATCCTCTCCGGCGGCATCTTCCTCGCCGCGCTGATCCTGTTCCTGATCGATCACGTTTTCCTTTGATCCGCCGCTTATCGGGCATGCCGCAGGGCAGCATTTGGAAGAAAGGAACCTGATCGGTCATGAAAGATTTTGTCGAATCTTTGCAGCCGTTCTTTGGAAAATGGTATCTGGGCCCCCGGATCGGCCAGGGAACGTACGGCAGTATTTATTCCATCCATCACGATGAAAGCGGCATCAGGCTGCATGCCGCGATGAAGGTCATCAAGGTGCCCAAATCGGAATCCGCCATCGACGAATTGCGCGTCCAGGGCTTTACCGATGAGGAGATGGAAGAATACTTTGAAAAGCAAGTCCAATTCGTGACCGGGGAAATCAACATCATGAACCGGTTCCGCGGCCATGACAATATCGTGTGCTATGAGGATCATGCCGTGGTGCGCGTTCCGGGCAAGATGGAGTGGTATATCCTGATCCGCATGGAGCGGCTGGAGCGGCTGGAGGATTATTTCAAGCGCGTCAACGCCAACTGCCTGCAGGTGGTGCAGCTATGGTATGATATCGCCTCCGCCCTCGTGGACTGCCACGGCAGCGGCGTGATCCACCGGGATATCAAGCCCGAAAACGTGCTCGTATCCAAGGATGGGTTTTACAAGCTGGTGGACTTTGGCATTTCCCGCTATCTGAGCGACGATTTTGCCACCACCATGGCCGGCACCTATCCGTACATGGCCCCGGAGGTCTATCAGCATAAGGCGTACGACCACCGTGCGGACATCTATTCGCTGGGCATCATGATTTATCAGATGCTCAACGCGGGCCGCATCCCCTTCCTGCCGCCCTACCCCAAGGCGATCACCGCCACGGATAAGGATGAAGCCGTTTATTCCCGCTTCGGCGGAAAGCAGATCCCGCCGATCCCCGGCGTGCCGCAGCGGATCATGCGGGTGCTGCTCAAATGCGTCGCCTTCAACCAGGAGGATCGGTATCCGAACGCCGAAGCGCTCGTCCGCGATATCCAGGCCATCTCGCTCACGCCGCAGGAGGAGCAGATGCCGCTCTACGATGAAAAGGGCTATCCCATGCCGATGAAAGCGAACCGCCGCTGGATAGGCAAAACGTCCGTGCTCATCGCGCTGGCGGCGCTGGCGGCGCTGTATGGGACCGCTATGCTGATTTTCTATCTCATCAAGCACTGACGAAATACCATCGAAAGGAAGGCCGCGTTATGGAAATGGTCATTGTGGAAATTGCCGTTCCTGCGATCGGCGAGAAATTTGATTTCAAGCTTCCCTGCTCCGTCAAAATCAGGGAAATCATACCGGAGCTTGCGCGTATCCTGGAAATGACCAAAGGCAACGTGCAGTTTGACGTGGAGAACGCCATGCTGTGCGATCTGGATCATGCCCGCGTGCTCAATCCCAACCTGACCGCCGCCAACCAGCAGATCACGGACGGCACCTGCCTGCAGCTTTTATAGCGCGACGGGCATTTTTTCCTATTTTTCCCCCGTCTTTTTTCCCGTTTTTCAGGGTTTTTTACCATTCAGGCCAAAAAACGTGCAATTCGTCGCACGGAGCTTGCGGATCGATCGATTGGCTGTTACAATGACGCCGTAAGAACAACACAGGGAACACTCAGGGAGCATCCCCTGAAGGAAAATTAAAGGAGGACATCATCATGGCAGCATTATCCACCATCATGAGACACGAAGCCCAGCTGCGGCAGGTAGCCGCTCAGATCAGGGAAGCGAACAGCATCATCGCCGATGCGAAGGCAGGCGCCGAAGCCGCCGCGACCGAGCTGGCGGGCAACTGGGAAGGCGAGGCCCGCGACGCGTTCGTTCAGGAACAGCTCAACGCCAAGACCTGGATCGAAAAGATGATCGAGATCATCGCTGAAATGGTCAACACCATCAACAACATCAACACCAGCTATACCAACGTGGACCAGACCGTGGCCGATATGATCCGCAGCAAATAAGCGGACGAAGCGGAAAACAGTGAGACACCCCGAACCAACCGACGGAAGAAAAGAAAGGATGTAAGAAAATGGCAAAGGATATAATCAAAGTTTCAACTGAGGAAATGTCCGCATGTATTGCGCGGTATACCACGGAAAAGGGCAAGCTGATGGAAGCGTTCCAGATCTGCGTTCAGGCGTCGAATCTTTTGGCCCAGTCTTGGGCGGGCCCGTCGTTCCTGGCTTGCAGCGCCAAGATGGCGGCGACGTACGCGAACCTGTTCCAGAGCGAACAAAAAATGGACGACGCGATCGAAGAGCTCCGGAACGTCATCAACATCATGGACGGCGCGGAAACGAAGATCCAGGGCGAAGTCAATTCCCTGGAAGTGGGCGAATCCCCCTTCGCCTGATCGGGGGAAAAACCCCAAGCGGCCGTCAATCGGAAAGGAATGCATAAACAGTGGCAAAGACGTATGATACGGATTTTCTCCGCACGACCGCGGCAACGATCAACGGCGCGGCGGACAGCATCAGCACAGCGGTAAGGACGACGCTGCGGTGGGTGAAGGAGGACGTGCCCGATCACCTGAGCGGATCCGCCGCGGAAGCGATCGAGGCGGAGACGGCGGATCTGGAAACCCGGCTGCTTGAATACGGGGCCTCGCTGGAAGGCGTTGGGGCCACACTCAAGAGATATGCATTTCTGTTGGATCAGGCGGATCAAAAGGCGTCGGAAATGATAGAGTCAGGCAGGTGAGGGTAGATGGATCATTTGAAGTGGGACAGCGAGGTATACGAGGCGTATATTTCGAGCCTGCAAAAAATGAACCGGCGGTTGGATGAAGAGCTCCAAACGCTGGCGGCGGCAAGGCAGGGTTTGTTGAGCCAGAATGCGGACGGCTCGGACGAAGCCCTGAACCAGATCCAGCTGGCCCTGGAGAAAACCGTAAAAGGGATCACGGACGCCAATGACCGGGTATATCAGGTGCGGGAAGCGCTCAGCGACAGCATGGACCTGTTCATGGCAGCGGAGCGGAAAAACAGCAGCATGGATCTGGATATGCTGTACAGCGGGGCGGTTTCCTCGTCCGCGAGCAGCGTGCAGTATCCGCTGTACACCCCCTATTCCAGCGGCCTGAGCGGGGACGTGACGCCCGGATGGCTGCTCAGCCTGGCAGATGCGGGCTAATCGCTTCTAATACAATACATCCCAAATCTGATAATCTTTGAATCCGGGAAAAGTATAAAAAACCATTCACGCCGGAAAAGCAGCCATTCGTCACAAACGATTGCAAAGCACGAAAAGACATGCGATAATAAAGCCATCAAAAGGAACCACGAAGCAAACGCTTCAGAAGTTAAGGAGGAAAAGAAATTATGGCAAGGTTTGAAGTAACGGTATCTGAAATGCAGAACGCGGCCAACAAGATCCAGCAGGCCGCCGAGAACTTCCGGGAAGCCGCGGCCCAGGTGCTGGCC
>JAFXMP010000078.1 GCA_017530275.1 Clostridia bacterium
ACTGGCCGCCTTGCCCGAAGAAAAGCGGCCATTAATGGATTCTGTTCAGGACGAAATAAACACGCTTATGATGGATGAAGGTGAGTCAGCTTTCATCGAGGGCGTCTCCTTCGGCGTCCGGCTGATGATGGAAGTGGGCGGAGGGATTATTCCATCAAGGTAAACAAAACCAAACACAATCGTGCATACATTCCTTTTACATGACGATCCAAAGATTGACTTTATGCTTGTTACATCATATAATGATTGCAGCACTCGTTTTTACACTATTGCTTTTTGATGGAGGTGCTGCATATGCTGACCAAAGAAGAACTTCCCGATTGCCCGGTTGCCACCACGGTTCAGTTGATCGGGAACAAATGGAAGCTGTTGATTTTGCGGAATCTGCTGGCCCGACCCTGGCGGTTCAATGAAATGCTGCGCTCCATTCCGGGTATCAGCCAGAAAGTGCTGACTGATAATCTGCGGGCCTTGGAAACGGACGGCATCATCACCCGGACGGTATATCCCGAAGTGCCGCCCCGGGTGGAATACGCGCTCAGCGAGCTGGGCGATTCCATGCGTCCCATCATTAAGGCCATGGAAACCTGGGGCTTGGGCTATCAGCAGATGGTGCGGGAGGCAGAATGAACCAGCAGGACAGATGCCTGTGGCTGATCCGGGCGCTGATGGAGGAGATGCCGCAATACCGGGATACGCCCATCCCCGCCTTGCAGGATCACAGGTGGCGGCTGCTTCGCAGTCTAATGAATGTGCGCCCTCCTATGCCTGCAACAAAAGAATTTTTACAGATTCAGGACGCTTATCTGCGGCAGATGACCGCTGAAAAAGGGATCGTGGACGCAGCTTCACTCCCGTCCAGCGCCAAGGACGAACGGCTGATCCTCTGGCAGGGCGACATTACCACCTTGCAATGTGACGCCATTGTCAACGCCGCCAACAGCCAAATGTTAGGCTGCTTTTCACCTTGCCACGGCTGTATCGACAACATCATCCACACCATAGCAGGCGTTCAATTGCGGCTGGCCTGCCATGAGATCATGCAGGCGCAGGGGCACGAGGAGCCTACCGGCCAGGCCAAGATCACGCCAGGCTTCAACCTGCCCGCAAAGTATGTGCTGCATACGGTGGGGCCTATTATTAACGGCGAAGTGACTGCCGAGGATGAAGCGTTGCTGGCTTCCTGCTATCGATGCTGTTTGGATTTGGCGGCGAAAAACGGCTTGCGCTCTGTTGCTTTCTGCTGCATTTCCACGGGAGTCTTCCGTTTCCCCCCTGAGCGGGCGGCAGAGATCGCCATTCAGACGGTGAAGGAGTATCTGCGGCAGGACGCCACCGTTCGACGTGTGGTTTTCAACGTGTTCAAGGACAGCGATTTAGCGATCTATCAGAAAAAGCTGGCATAAGAGAAGCTCCCAGTCACTGGAAATTGGCTGGGAGCTTGCGTTACGCTGTCTTATTTCTCCACGATCATGCTGCGTCCCGGCTTCCGGGGCTTTTCGTCTGGATAGCCGCCCCTGCAGTACCCCAGCAGTACAAAACAGCGCGCTTCGTAGTTTTCCGGGATGTTCCACTGTTTCAGGTATGCCTGCCCTTCCGGGTTCAAAAAGGTCTCCTCGCCACGGGCGATGATGCAGGAGGCCAGCCCTAATTCCGTGGCTTCCAGCACCATGTTTTCCGCGCAGCAGAAGGCGTCCGGGATGCTGTACAGGAAGTTTTTCATGGCGAATACGATGCACACTGTCGGTGCTCCGTAGAACCCGCTTTTAATGGTAGGATCATCAATGATGCTTGGCTGTTCCGCTGAAACATGGGAACCCATCAGGCGGCTTCGATCCATGCAGGCCACATTCAGCCGACCCAGCTTTTCCACCAGTTCGGGATTGTGTACAGCCACGATCATGCTGCGCTGGCCTCCGCCCGCGTTGGGAGCAAAAAGCCCGGCCTGGATCACCTTTTCCAGATCGGTTTTTTCAATTTGCCGGTCTTCATATTTGCGGATCGAGCGGCGGTATTTCATCAAATCAAGCAGCGCCATAAAAACACCTCTTTCAGTCAGCGCAATCAACTGTCAGATTCCTGAACAGCCCATCCGTGCCAATGTCCACATAGAATCCCACGCTGCCCCGGCTGTCAGGGCCATGCTTGAAGCCGTTGACTTCCAGCACTTTGACGCCGTCAACATAGAATAAGCCGTAATCGTCCTGAATCTCCGCTTTAATGTGGCTCCATTCATTCAGCGCGATGCTGTCCACAGGGGCTTCGTACCCTGTAATTCCGAATTCCCGGAAATAGGAGAATGTATAGCCGGGATAAGAAAAATACTGACAGCCGTGGGCTTTGCGAACGGGGTCATCGCAATCCTTCCCATTCGTGGGACGGATATAGAAGGACTCAAACTCGCTGTCGTTTTCACTGGCCCGAAACACGATGCCGATGAATCCCCGCGCAAAGTCCGGCGCGTCCGGCAGCAGTTTCCCGCACACATCCACTTCGATCACGCCATTGTGGAAAGCGATATTCTTTGCTTTCAGATAGGTGTTTTCGTCGGGCTGCTCCTTGTCAACCTTGCGGATTTCAACGGTTCCATCCGGGAGGAAACGTGCTTTCGTGTGTACCGGCACAAAGTTTTCCGCTTTCAACGCTATTTTCATACAGACGCTTCCTTTCATAGACCGCACAGAGATTCACCCGTGAGATCGTTTTTCGTTTTCCAGCATTGAGGATCAGGTGCGTAGAAGTCTCCATTCGCGCCGCTGGCTACCGCAGGACAGCCCCGGCACCAGGGCTTCAGCTCACAATTCGCGCACTTCTGAAAGCTGTCATATTCCCGATACGCTTCCATTTCGCAGACCCACAGATCAGCCAGTCGGTCTTCAAAGACATTGCCCACCTTGCTGTTCTGTACCCGGCGGCAGGCGTACACATCGCCGGTGGGCAGGATGGTGATGTGACAGTTGCCGCAGTTGCATCCGCCGTAGATCATCCCTGGTTCCGCGCTTTCCGGGATCATGAACTCCCCGGTTTCGTATTGGTACAGCGTCCACAGATGATCCTTCCGGTTGAAAAAGGTGCCGCAGCCCGCCGCCTCATACGCCTTGAACTTGGCGTCGCAGATTTCCAGCAGATGTCGGTATTCCAGGGGCGTCATGCCGGTATCTTTTTCTTCGCTGGTAGGGCAGTATCGGGCGAAAGCGTACACACAGGCCCCTGCCTCCACCACCGCGTCGATGATGTCAGGCACCTCATGGATGTTGGTGCCGCTCACCGTGGTCATCACCACCGAACGGATGTCCGCCCGGTTGATGGTGTCGATCTTCTCCAGCGTGGTGCGGTAGCTTCCCGGCTTTCGGAACCAGTCATGGGTCTGCTCCAGCCCGTCGATGGAAAGCTGATATTTCTCACATCCAAGCATCTTCATCCGCTGG
>JAFXMP010000079.1 GCA_017530275.1 Clostridia bacterium
GCTGGACAACCTGGGCCTGGAAATCCCCACCACCGTGGAAGAATTTGAAAAAGTTCTCGTGGCCTTCCGGGATCAGGACGCCGACGGCAATGGCGATCCCTCCAATGAAATCCCCATGGGCGGCACCCTGCGCAATCTGGTGGACGGCATCGCCCATCTGCTGAACTTCTGGGGCGTGGCCAACAACGAAATCCACGTGGCCCTGGACGATGAAGGCAAGGTGTATTCTCCCCTCCAGGCGGAAGGCCTGCGCGCTGCCCTGGAAACCGTGTCCCGCTGGTATAACGAAGGCCTGATCGACGTGGAAGCCATTTCTCAGGATTCCAACGCCTCCGAAGCCAAGATCAACGCCGGTAACATAGGCTGCACCTGGCGCTGGCGCATGTCCGCCATGGGTACCGACGAAGCCATCTATACCCAGTATGTGTGCGTGCTCCCCTTCTCCGCCGATGGCTACCAGGCCAAGCTGCAGCGCTATCTGGAAATCCCCTCCTTCGGCGCTGCCATCACCGCGGGCTGCAAGGACGTGGAAGCTGCCGCTAAGTGGCTGGATACCCAGTTCGCCTGGGAAAACATGATCACCGGCTACAATGGAGCCAAGGACGAATTCTGGGGCTATGACGACGCGGGCAAAGTGGTCATCTTCCCCATGAGCGACGGCACCCGCACCGTGCCCGGCCAGTCCGCCATGATGTACTGCTCCGGTCCCGAATATTTCTCCAAGGTGAATATGCCCTCCCACCGCATCGAAAAGACCACCTACTGCGAAGAATATGATGCGGCGGGCGTAATCGAAAAGAACAGCTGGAATATCCTCTCCAAGCTGATCACCTTCAACGTGGAAGAATCCACCCAGCGCTCCCTGCTGCATGCAGTAATCGACAAGTACGCCAAGGAATCTCTGGCCAACTTCATCGTCAAGGGCGTCACCGACGAAAGCTGGACCGCCTATGAAAACACCCTGAAGAATATCCGTCTGGAGGATTACATCGCTCTGTACCAGACCGCCTATGACCGGTACGTGGAAGCCAATCAGTAAAAAACCTGATAGACAGAATGGACCTGTTATTGTAAAATCAACACAGAGCTATCGCACCCTGCCCCTTCATCCGGGCAGGGTGCATCCCTGCATATTCGGAGGGGAAAGCATTGCAGACGGTGGATGTATTCTTATTCGCGGGGCAATCCAACATGGCAGGCAGGGGTATTCCCTGCGAACGGTTCCCGGAAACAGCCCCCGCAGTTCTTCCCGGGGCAGGCTGGGAATACCGGGCTGTTTCCGCTCCCGGCCGGCTGTTTCCCATCACAGAACCGTTTGGTGTCCATGAAAACAATCCCGAAGGCATCCATGAAAACTTGAAAACCGGGTCCATGGTGTCCGCTTTTGTGAACGCTTATTATGCGGGATCTCATGTCCCGGTGGTGGGTGTTTCCGCTTCCAAGGGCGGCAGCGTCATGGCGGAATGGCAGCCGTGCACCCCGTATCTAACCGACGCACTGAACCGGCTGGCAACGGCAAAGAATTGGCTGAACCAAAACGAATACCGGGTCCGCCATACATTTGTCCTCTGGTGCCAGGGTGAATCCAACGGGGACGCGGGAACAGAAAAGGAAGCCTATTTGCGGGGCTTTGACCGGATGCTTGACGCTATGCTTGGGGCAGGCGCGGAACGGCTGTTCCTGGTGCGCATCGGGCAATGCAATGTGGAAGGAAGCCTGAATCGGTACCTGCCCATGATGGAATGGCAGGAGGAAATCGCCCGGACAAACAATCATGTCACGCTTGTTTCCCGCGCCTTTTCGTCCATGCGGGAAAGGGGCCTGATGAAGGACGCCTTTCATTATTATCAGGCGGCCTATAACGAAGCGGGAACGGAAGCGGGCGAAAACGCGGCGGCCTGGGTACGCCGGCACACGGAAGCATAAAAGGAAAAGGATGGAAAGCCATGAAGAAAAAACGGCAGTTCAGCAAATTGCAGCTTCGGTATTTCGCTTCCTATCTGGTGATCCTGCTGCTGGTGATGATCGTGATGGTCTTTTTTGCCTACCGTTCTTTTTCCAGCTTTCATTCCCAAATCCTTTTGACCCGCTATCAGGCTGATCTGCATCTGGTGCAGGACGCGCAGGAAAAATTGGTGTCCACTCTGATTTCCATTGCGGGACAAATGACCAACAACGATATTACCCCCGTAAAATACGCCGACGATCCCGTAAAAGCCTCCCGGTTTTCCGGTAAGCTGGCTTCGTACCGGGCGGTGAACGGCACGTTCAGCGAAATCTTTATTCATTTTTCCGGGGACGATTATGTGTACTCGTCTACAAGTTTTTTCCGCATGGATCGCTTTACGGGACAAGCGCTGAACCTGGAAGGCATTTCACCGGAACAAATGGAAAACGCTCTGGAAAAAACCACATATTTAACCATCTGGCCCGAAAAGCCCGTGCAGGGTTATTCTGTGCGCAGCGACATGGGCATTCACAGCGTGGTCACGATTCTGGTACCTCTCAGCTATCCAGGCGGAACCCGGGTTGGCACGGTCATGTACCTGGTAGATAACGACCAGTTTGCCGATTGGTATGCTAGCTTTGGCCTCAAGGACGCGGACGTGGTGTTCCTGCATAACGGTCAGATCATCACTGCCCAGAATCGATCCGGAATCCCCAGTGACATGCTGCTGCAGGCGGTAGCGAATGGTCATACAGAGCTGCGTTACGGCGGAAAACAATACCGTATTATATCCGAAGACGGCAGCAGCCGGTTGAGCTGCGTCGCATTGGTGTCGGATGAGGAATTTGCCGTGGCCCTCAGCGGGTCGGTCAAGGCGCTGGTGCTGGTGTCCGCCTTTGCGGCGGCTGTGGCGGTGCTCTTGATCACCCGCTTCGTCCAGTCCAGGATGCGGGGCATTAAGCTTTTGCATTCCATGCTGGCGGATCATGAGCCCACCGGCAACGAGCTGCTGGAAATCCGGGATGGCATTCAGCGGCTGATCGACGAAAACGCCTCCATGACCACAAGGCTCGAAAACATGGCGGACGTGCAGCGGGGCGAATTTGTGCGGCGCTTCCTGCTGGGTACCTTCCAGGACGAGGACGCGTTTTTGCAAATGGCCGAGCAGGTGTCCGTCAACGTGGATACCCGCTTCTTTGCTGTCGCTATCGTGGCCAAGGCCGCCGAATCTTCCTATGAACTGACTGTGGATAAAATTGACCGGCTCTTTGACGAGCATGTCAGCGGCGCGTCCCTGATTCCCGTATCCGCGGAAAATCACTTGATCCTGCTGGCTTTCGCCAATGAGAAAGAGCAGCTCCGTATGTTCCTGGAAAGTAAATTCGCTGGACTGAAAGCATGCAGCGCGTCCATGATCATGGGCGTCAGCGGCTTCCACAGCGCGTGGACGGAGGGACAGCGGGCGTATCTGGAAGCGGAAAACGCTTTTGAAATGCGCTTTGTGAAGGGCAATACAGCGCCGATCTATTTTGAGGAGCTGGGCGAAAATCAAACCCTGGAAGGAAATTATAACCGGCAGGCTGTGGATCATCTGCGCCAGGCCCTGCGCAAGGGTGACGAGACCCGGGTGGAAAAGGCCTTGACCGAGGTATCTCAGGCTATGCACGACACCCGTTCCTCTTTGTTCGGCTTCCGGTGTATGTACAGCGAAATCATTACCGCCGTCAGCGCGGAGGCCCGGCAAAGCGGCGTGAAGGAAGAAGAGCTTTACGACCTGTTCCGTCTGAGCCGATGCCTGTCTGTGGATGAACTGGACGGGATGCTCAAACAGGTATGCCGGAAGATCGTTTCCCTGCAAACCAAAACAGAAACAGAGGAAATCCCGGAACCGGTCAAAAACGCATATGACCTGATTCAGCGGCGGTTTTCCGAGCCCGGTCTCACCGTGGCCAGCATCGCTGAGGAAGTGGGTATGAGCGATTCCAGGCTGTCCGTAGATTTTAAGCGCGTTTATCAGGAAACGCCCCTGGAGTGCATCACCCATGCCCGGATGCACCGGGCCCGGCATCTGCTGGGGGCTACTGAAATGCCCGTCAAGGACATTGCCACTGAATGCGGCTATTATGATATTTCCGCCTTCAACCGCCGTTTCAAATCCTATTCCGGCTGCACACCCCAGCAATTCCGCGCTCAGCATGGCGAAAAGCCTGCTGACCAATAAAGAGGAGGAAGAAGCATGGCAGCGTTTGTTTTCTCTCTGTCCACCGTCATCCAGGCGGATGAAACCGTTCCCGTCCTTCACAGCGGAGTGGAGATATTAAAGCACGACATGGGCGATACCCTGAGGGAAGCGGGTGAACGCAATGTGATCCGGGTGGTGCTGGATGCGTCCGTCGGGGAAGAACGGTACAGGGCGGAGGTCACGCCCCAGGAAATCCTGCTCACCTGTGGGGACGATCTGGGGGCCATGTACGCGCTGTTGTCTGTGAGCGAGCGCGCCCTGGGCATCCATCCCCTGGACTGGTGGATGGGGGTAAAGCCGAAGAAGCAAGGCGTTGCCGCCGTTCCCTGCGCCTCCTGGGAATCCCCTTCCTACGCCGTGCGCTATCGCTGCTGGTTTGCCAACGATGAAGTGCTGTTCACCGGCTGGCATCAGGAGGAGGCTCAGCGGGCAGCGGTGTGGAAGCGGCTGTTTGAAACCATTCTTCGCTGCGGCGGCAACATGGTCATCGCGGGCACGGACCGGGAATACGACGGCCGCACGCTGAACCGGATAGCTCTGGATATGGGCCTGTGGCTCACCCAGCATCACACGGAGGTGCTGGGGGCCCGGATGTTCGGCCGGGCATATCCCGATTTGCAGCCCTCCTATACCCTCTATCCTGATCTGTTTGAAGGGCTGTGGCGGGAAGCGGCGGAGTATTACGCGGGCAAGCGGGTGGTCTGGGCCATCGGCTTCCGGGGTCAGGGTGACAAAGCCTTCTGGCACGATGACGCGGGCTATGATACCGATGAAAAGCGCGGCGAAATGATCTCCAAAATCATGCGGCGGCAGATGGAAATCGTGCAGGAAAAGAACCCCGACGCCCGCTTTTCCACCAACCTGTACGGCGAAATGATGAGCCTGTACCGCCAGGGATATTTGCATGTTCCCGACGAGGTGATCAAAATCTGGGGCGACAACGGCTTCGGCAAAATGGTGTCCCGCCGCCAGGGAAACCACAATCCCCGCACCGACGCCATGCCCGCCGAAAACGAGCCGGGAGAAAACGGGATTTATTATCACGTCAGCTTTTATGATCTTCAGGCGGCCAACCATATCACCCTGCTGCAAATCCCGCCCCGGGAAATTACGGCGGAATTGGAGCGGGTGCTGGCCCGGAACGGCGGCGAGTTGTGGAACATCAACGTGGGTTCGGTGAAGCCCCATATCTTCATGCTGGACATCATTCGCCGCATGTGGACAGACGGGCACTGCAACCCAGCCCAGGCGGCCAGGGAGTTTGCTCAAACCTATTATGGCAGCGAAGCCGTGGCCCCGCTGCTTTTGGCATACGGCGAAGCGGCGGTATCCTATGGCCCCAACGCGGATGACAAGGCGGGCGACCAGTTTTATCATTTCCCGCTCCGCGCCTTGGCCCGGGCTTTGCTGCGGGGCGAAACGGACAGAGCGGTTCCTTCCCTGCGCTGGGTGGCGGGAGACGCTTCCTTCCGCGCTCAGGTGAGTATTCTTGGAGGTATAGCGGAGAAAGGCATCCCTGCCTGGAGGGCATACAACAGGCAATGCCGCCATGTGATGGAGGAGCTGCCGGAGGAAGCGGCAAACCGGGTCAAGGAAACCCTGCTGCTGCCCGGCATCATCCATGAAACAGGGTGCCGGGGGCTGTACGCCTTCTGTCAGGCCTGCCTTCACGCGCTGAACGATCAGCCTTTGCAGGCGTACCTGTGGACGGACAAAGCGCTCGAAGCGTGCCGGGAAGCGCTGACCGCCTTACGGTCGGTATCGGGTCGGTTCGCCCACATCTATGATAACGACTGCTTTGTGGGCGTGGGGCTGACGGCGCAGGTGCTGGAAACTGTGCGGGGCTGGCTCCGGGTGCAGGGCGACGGCGAAATGCTCTACGATTGGGAAAAGCGCTTCCTGACTCCGCCGGAAGAAAATCGTGTGGTGCTGCAAACCCATCGTACCGTGCAATTGTCCGACGACGAGCTGTGCCTGCGCCTGCGGGGAGAAGTGAATACAGAAACAGCGTCCTTTGAATAAACAGGAGGCAGCCATGCGTTACGAAAATCCCATTATCCGCGGCTTCAATCCCGATCCCAGCATTTGCCGGGTGGGAAAGGATTACTACCTGGTCACCAGCTCCTTTGAGTATTTTCCCGGTCTTCCTATCTATCACAGCACCGATTTGGTCAACTGGCGACAAATTGGCAACTGCATCGACCGGGACGATCAACTGCCTTACGAAACCGCCGCGGCAGGCCAGGGTATGTGGGCTCCCACCATCCGGTATCATGAGGGAATGTTTTTTGTGACCGCCACATTCCAGGGCTTTGGCAACTTCATCATCCATTCCAAAAACCCCGCTGCAGGCTGGTCTGATCCTGTGAAGGTGGACATGTCCGGCATAGACCCTTCCCTCCTGTTTGATGAAGGCAAAGTCTATTACTGCACCAACCAGCGGGGCGAGGATGACCTGGAAGCTATATCTCTGTCTGAGATCGACCCGTTTACTGGCGCGCTTCTTTCGCCCGCCCAGGTTATCTGGCACGGTATGAGTGACGACCGCCCGCAGTACCTGGAAGCGCCGCACATTTACCACATCGACGAATGGTATTACCTGCTGGCGGCGGAGGGCGGCACGCGGTTCAATCATATGATCACCGCCGCCCGGAGCAGAAGCGTATGGGGTCCTTATACATCTTGCGACAGGCTGATTCTCACCAACCGTTATATGGAAAACACCGGCGTCGCGGGCAGCGGTCACGGGGATTTGGTGGAGGATCAAAACGGAAGCTGGTGGATCGTCCATCTGGCCACCCGCCCGATTGAAGCCTGGTATTCCCATCTGGGCCGGGAAACCTTTCTGCTTCCGGTCACCTGGGAAAACGAATGGCCGGTGATCGGGGACGGCGTGTCCCGCCTTGTATGTGAAGGGCTTTTATGGGCACCACAAAAACTGGAAGATTCCTGGCAGGCGGACTTTAGCTTTCGCCAGCCGCAATGGCTGTTTCTGCGAAAACCGAGATGGGAAAACTATCAATTTGAAGGGGATAAACTGCTGCTGACGCCTTCCACAGATCATCTGTCCGATCCCTTGGGCCGCCCCACCTTCCTGGCGCTTCGGCAAATGGATATGGATTGCACGGTGGAAGCGGAAATCAGCTTCGATCCGATCTATGACGGAAGCGAAGCGGGGCTTACAATTTTCGTTGCCGACTATGGATATTACACCTTCTGCAAAAGGAGGGAAAACGGCAAAAACTGGCTTTCGGTTCAACGCCAGGGCGGAGCATTCCATCCGATCTCTATTCCGACAGAGGATGGTCCGGTTCGTTTAAAAATAACTGCGGCAAAGCAAGCGTATTCATTATCCTATGCTTTCAACAAGGAACCATTCTGCACATTGACCATCGTGCCGCCGCTTACAAAAGATGACGCGGGAAAAGGGTTTACTGGAACGCTGATTGGTTTATATGCGCAATGCAGACGTGGCAACGAAAAAAAGGCAAGGGTTTTATCATTTCGTCAAAAGCTTGCACCCATAAGTTGATAGCAATGATTCATGTTACTGCCGCTTCCCTGTTCGATATGATTTCCCGTATCCTTTCTATAGCTGTCCTATCGCTCCCACATGGAAAAGCAGTAGTCTATTTTTATAATATATGCGACAAACCAAATATGGGATGTACAAAAAATGAATCAACCGTTATCTGAAAAAACGATTGATTCCAACGGCAAAAGGAGTTTGCTTATCATGGAAAAGAATCGTATTCCGCTGCTGGATGGTTGGAAATTTAGCTTGACTGGTGACAAACAGGCAGTTCGTCGCGATTATGACGACAGCACATGGCACACGGTGGATGTGCCCCACGACTGGCAGATTGAGCAGACCCGCCTGGAGGATGCCAATCCTCAGCAGGGCTTCTTTCCCAGGGAGCATATTGGCGTGTATCGGCTGCATTTCACTCCTGACCTTTCCTGGCAGGGAAAGCAGGTGCGTATTCTATTCGACGGGGTGCAGCATTTTTCCACGGTTTATCTGAATGATCAGGAAGTGGGCGGACGGCCCTACGGGTATGTGCCTTTCCTGTGTGATGTAACGAGTGCCCTGCGCTTTGGGGAAGAAAATGTGCTGGCCGTTTGGGTGGATAACAGCGACCCGGCTGGCTACACCCTGGGCGGTGCTGACCGCTGGTATTCCGGCGCGGGCATTTATCGGAAGGTTTGGCTGCTGGTGCAGGAAGAAAGCCGCATCGCCCATGACGGCGTGCGCATCGTGGCCGTGCCCCTCAATCATGGCCCCAACGGGGACGTGCCGGACGTGGCGGGCATTCGCTGCGATAAAGCCAGCGTATCTGTCTGCGCGGAAATCGAGCAGCCCAGGCCCGGCATGCTCCTTCGGACAGAAATCTTTGACTGCCAGGGCCAATCCATTTATATTGATGAACGGGCGGCGGAAAAAACCACTGCCTTTGATTTTATGCTGCAAAAGCCCCTGCTGTGGACGCTGGAAAAGCCCGTTTTGTATCAAGCGGAAATCTCGCTGATCGATAACAGGCAAGTGATCGACGCCCATACCGTTTCCTTCGGCATCCGCACGGCGGTGTTTGATGAAGAGGACGGCTTTGTGCTCAACGGCGTGAAAACCAAAATGTTCGGCGTGAACCTGCACCATGACGGCGGGGCGGTAGGCGCGGCGGTGCCCATCGAAATTTGGCGGCGTCGGCTGGCTACGCTGAAAGCTCTGGGCGTCAATACCATCCGGGCCTCCCACAACCCCATGGCGGAGGAAATGTACGATCTATGCGACGAAATGGGCTTCCTGGTGGTGGATGAAATCTATGACAAGTGGATCGGCAGCACCATGTATTTTGACGCGCTGTATGAGGAATGGCACGAAAAGGATTTGTCCGCCATGATCCGCCGGGACGCCAATCATCCTTCGGTGGTGCTTTGGAGCGTGGGCAACGAGGTGCGGGGCCAGTATTCCGAAACCTTCTTCCGCTGTTTGGAGGAAATGTGCGCCTTGACCCGGAAGCTGGACCCCACCCGGTCGGTCACGGCGGCGCTGATCATGTTCGTGCTGCCGGAATACAACGATACCACGCCCCTGGGAAAACGCCTGGCCGTCGCCAAACGGTACGCCGAAATCGTGGATGTGTTTTCCTGCAACTATATGGAGCATTATTACGAAAAGCTGCGGGAAACGGGGATGCGGAAGCCCATCCTGGGCACCGAGGTGCGTATGTATTACAAGCATGACAGCCGCTTCCAGGACAGCGTGACGGTGAAGCTGGAATCCCCTTACGATATTGTCAAAAAGCACGATTGGGTGTGCGGCGCGCTGGTGTGGGCGGGCATTGATTACCTGGGCGAAGCGCCCTTCTGGCCCGTCCGCGGCTGGACGGGAAATTTGCTGGATTCCACCGGTGATATCAAAACCCGTGCCTGGTACTGTGCCAGCCAATGGATGAAGGAGCCGATTTTGAAGCTGGCCGTTTACGATGAAACAGAGCCCTGGGATGGCTGCCGTGGTATGTGGGGCTTTCCTCAGATGCGCAGGCATTGGAAATATACGCAGTTTGAAAAGATTTTCCATGTGGCTGTGATGACCAACTGCGATACCGTGAAGCTGTACCAAAACAGCCAGACCGTGCGCACAGCGTACCTGCCCGACTTTGAAGATGGGATGGTGCATTTCTATCTGCCTTACATTCCAGGCGTGCTGCGGGCGGAAGGATACCGAAGCGGCATGAAGGTGGCCCAGGATATTCTGTATTCCGATCATGATGCGGCGGAACTGATCGTTGTCGCCGACACAACGGAGCTGCCCTCCGACAGCCACAGCGTGGCGCTGGTGGACGTATGCCTTCAGGACAAGCACGGCATCCGTTATGAATTGGAGGATCGGAAGGTGTCCTGGCAGGTGGATGGCTCGCCTTGCCGGGTGCGCATCGACAACGGCAACGCCTGGTCCTCCCTTCCCTTTGACGCGAAGTAAATGCCCCTGAACAATGGCCACATCCTTTTGATCGTTCAGGCGGGACATGAACAAGGCGAAGCCCACTTACATCTGAACGTGGAAGGCTTTGAACAAAGAACCCTTACCTTTATTTTCCGATAAGGAGGCTTGCAGCATGGAATTCAATCGGGATACTTGGGCGGTCTGCATCATAAATGAACTTCGGAAACGAATTGATTCCAATAGAAAACTTGAGTATTTCAGGATAATCATGCAACCTCTGTCGTACCCAGCATATATCTGTAATGCTGTTCCTGGTGCATGACCTCGAATATTCTCTGAAAAACAAAGCGGATTTGTTTGGGATCAACCGCGCTCATATCAAAATAGAGACTGTTCATAGCTCCCGTGCTGTTTAAATCCATGAGGGAAACCATTGCTGAAACAAACTGAAGCTGCTCTGCCAGTCCGCTGATCCGGGCGGAGCAAAGGCTTCCTTATGTTCATCCAGTAAAGTCTTTTGCATTTCTCGCCCATCATGATGGCATGTCAGCAGAAAATAGCGGCATAAAATCTGCCGGGCAGTTGCAATCAGAACCTGCGGCTGATCGGAAAGCGCAAATTGCTGCCATAGTCCCTGGTATTCGTCACTAACAGGGCTTCGGTTCACTGTTTCTGTTCCAATTGCGTTTTCTCTGGCTACACAGGGAATGATCTCTGTGATGGCGGCCAGCAGGCTGTCCTCGGTGTAATGCTTGGGAGGCGCGGTCACGCCATCCTTTACTGACGACATGACGGGGTACAGCTTTTCCCCGTTTTCCAGCGTGCGGATATTCCGTTGAGGTTCCTGTCCGTTGTCGGCATCCTCGCTGCTCCCCTGTTTCCGGCTGCGCATGAACAGCTCAAAGGGCAGCTTCCAGCCGATTTGCGATACGGTTTTTCCTTTGCCGGTGAAGGTATGTCCTTCGCATTCCACCGTCACAACGGTTTCGGCGTATTCATAGGGATCGGACACGGCGCAGATCAGCCGGACGCAGATCAGCTCCAGCAGCGCCTTTTCCTGGGCAGGAAGCGTCAGCCAGGGCGTGATCCCCATGGTTTTTGTGGGAATGATGGCGTGATGGTCGCTGACTTTGGCGTTGTCGATCACCTGTTCCTCATGAACAGGCAGCGGCATTCCCGCCACATAGGGCAGGCAGTTGGCGGTCATATGCACCAGCCCGGTCAGATGAAGCTGCATATCCTCCGTTAAGAACTGGCTGTCCGTCCGGGGATAGGTAATCATCTTTTTCTCATATAAATCCTGGGCGTAATCCAGGGTCTGCTGGGCTGTATAGCCGAAAATGCGGTTGGCGTCCCGCTGGAGCGTGGTCAGGTCATACAGCCTGGGCGGATTTTCTTTTTTCTGTTTCCTGTCCACCTTCCGCACATACGCGGCTTTCATGGAGCAGGCCGCGGCGATTTTCTTTGCTTCCTCCGGGTCGCTGATCCGTTCCCCGGAAGCCAGGAAGCCGCAGCTGATTTGAACGGTATGATACTTTTCAGGCTGAAACGCTTCAATGGCCTGTTCCCGCTGGCGAAGCATGTTCAGGGTTGGCGTCATGACGCGGCCAATGTTGAGGGTGGTGCCGTAGATCAGGGAATACAGGCGGCTGGCGTTGATGCCCACCAGCCAATCGGCTTTCTGACGGCACAGCGCGGCTTCATACAGGCGGTCATATTCGCTGCTGTCATGCAGATGCTGAAAGCCATCCCGAATGGCGGTTTCCTCCAGAGAAGAAATCCACAGGCGCTTCACCGGCTTATGGCAGCCGCATTGGCTGTAAACGAGCCGGAAGATCAGTTCCCCTTCCCGGCCCGCGTCGGTGGCGCAGACGATGCTTTCCACCTGCGGCGCGTTCATCAGTTCTTTCAGGGTGAAAAACTGTTTCTTCCCTTTTTCGGTCAGAACGTACTGCCAGGGATCAGGCAAGATGGGAAGGTCGCCGCCCGTCCATTTGGCGTATCGTTCATCATAATCCTGGGGCATGGCAAGCTCCACCAGATGGCCGACGCACCAGGTGACGATCCAGCCGTTTCCCAGCAGAAAGCCGTCCTTCTTTTCCGTCGCGCCGATCACGGCGGCAATGGTCTGGCCCACGGACGGTTTTTCCGCAACGACCAGGGTATGGGCGTTCATGGGAAGCAGGATATTACTCATTCTCGTTTTCCTCCGCATTCATATCTTCGTTTTCTTCTTCATCTTCATCATCGTCCTCGAAGCCGGATTCATCCAGCATCCGGGGAATCGGCGCAGCGCCTTTTTTCTTTTTCATGAACCAATATACGGCACCGCCGCCGCCCAGCAGTACGATGAGCAGCAGAAGCAGCCCGGACTGATTGGCAGCGGGCTTTTCCGTCTGTGTCGCAGGCTCCGCCGTGGCAGCGGGCATTGCCGTAGGCTCCGGGGTGACGTACACGATTTGCGGCGTGGGCGTGGCGACAATTTCATCATCGGAAAGAACGCTCAGCAAGTCGCGGTCATCCACCATATACGAAAATGAGCAATGTGGCGGGGTTATCCACGGCGGAAGCGCAGAAATCCAACGATATGTTCCTCAAATGCCGGTACATGGATGAAATCACCGGCGGGAAGGGCATTGTGTTCGCAACAGGAACGCCTATTTCCAACTCCATGGTCGAAATGTACACCATACAGCGTTATCTGCAATATGAAACGCTGAGGCAGCAGAACATGACCCATTTTGACTGCTGGGCTTCTACTTTCGGGGAAACGGTCACAGCTCTTGAGCTGGCCCCGGAAGGTACAGGCTACCGGGCCAGAACGCGGTTCGCCAAGTTTTTCAACCTGCCGGAACTGATGAATATGTTCAAGGAAGTCGCGGATGTAAAAACCGCCGACCAATTGAACCTCCCCACCCCTGAAGCGCATTACGAAACCATTGCGGTCAAGCCCTCGGAAATCCAAAAAAGCCTGATCCAATCGCTATCAGAGCGAGCCGCCGCCGTACACGCGCACATCGTTGATCCTTCCACGGACAACATGCTTCGGATCACGTCGGATGGCAGAAAACTGGGGCTGGACCAGCGCCTGATCGATCCCATGATGCCGGATTACCCAGGGAGCAAGGTCAACGCCTGTGTAGACAACATCATGCGCATCTGGCAGGAAGGCCAGGCCGATAAGAAAACACAGCTTGTTTTTTGCGATCTATCCACCCCGAAAACCAACGCTTCTTCCCGTGCTGCTACACAGAAACAGACGGAAGAAGAGAACACAACACAGTCCCAAGAAAACGGTGAAATGGAAGATAGTAGGGCTGCCCCTGATCCTGTCCCTGAACCTATACCGGAAAATATGGATTTGTTCAGTGTGTACGACGACATACGCTCCAAGCTGATCGCCAGAGGTGTCCCACCCGAAGAAATTGCCTTTATCCATGACGCGAACACAGAGGTCAAAAAGAAAGATTTATTCGCCAAAGTGCGTTCCGGGCAGGTGCGCATCCTCATGGGCAGCACAGCAAAAATGGGCGCAGGGACCAATGTGCAGGACAAATTGATCGCCATGCACGACCTGGACGCCCCCTGGCGGCCCGGCGACCTGGAGCAGCGGGCGGGACGCATCGTGCGGCAGGGAAACAAAAACAAGGATGTGTTTATCTACCGGTATGTGACGGAAGCCTCCTTCGATGCCTTCCTCTGGCAGACTTTGGAGAATAAGCAGAAATTCATATCGCAGATCATGACCAGCAAAAGCCCGGTTCGCTCCTGTGAGGACGTGGACGAAGCGGCGCTCTCCTATGCTGAAATCAAGGCGCTTTGTGCCGGAGACCCCAGGATCAAAGAAAAAATGGATTTGGATATCGAGGTATCCCGGCTTCGCTTGATGAAAGCCGATCACGAAACCCGGCGCTTTGATTTGGAAGATCAGGTGAGGAAAGGCTTTCCGAAGAAAATCAGACAGGCACAGGAACGGATCGTGGGCTTTCAAAAAGATCTGGAAGGACTTGCCTCTTATCCTGTCCCGGAAAAGGGCTTTGCCGGGATGACCGTGGATGGAACCCACTATACGGAAAAAGACAAGGCCGGTTCAGCCCTGATCGAATTCTGCAAGCATCATTTTACCACCGACCCCGTTCCCCTGGGCGAATACCGGGGCTTATCCGTGACCCTGGAATATAATCCCGTCTACAAGCGTTTTGAGGCGACCTTGAAGGGAACCATGAGCTATCATGTTGAACTCGGCAGCGACGTGTACGGTAACCTGACGCGCATCGACAACGCCTTGAAAGACATTGGCAAAAGCCTGGAGGCCGCAAAAATGCAGCTTACTGATCTGGAAAACCAGATGGCCACAGCCAAGGAGGAAATGGTAAAGCCTTTTCCCAAGGAAGAAGAATTACAGACCAAAAGCGCGCGGTTGGCCGAGCTGAACGCGGAACTGAATATGGATGGCCGGCAGCAGCGGCCAGAGGAAACGGAAAGCAACGACGCCCCGGAAGAGGAAATCGCCAAGCAGACCCCTCAATCCATCCTGGCACGGCTCAGTAATCCCTGCGCGAACACAGCGTATAGCAGCCCACAGCAAAAACACGATATGGAGGTAAGATAATCAATGAGTGAAAACAGAGAAAATAAGAAAACAGTTTCTCTGGCAGAACAGCAGCGTGAATGGAAAAGCGTGCCGCTTTACACCTGTTCTGCGGAAACGGCACGGGAAAAGAACGAGCTGGATGTTTTCCGGTCGTCCAGCAAAGCCAACCAAGCCTGCGCCGAGGCAATTGCGGATACGATTAAGGAAAACTGGACTGGCAGCAGGCTGAAAGACAGCTGCGTCCAACCGGTGATGGACGCTTTCGGCATGGACCGGCTGGCCTTTGTGCTGGCGAACACCGTGCAGCTTCGGGCCTATGACACCCGGTTCAGCAAACAAAACCGTGAATGGGCACAAATGGCGATGGCTGGCGCTGATGTGGTCATCCCGGATGACCGCCGGAGCGCGTGGGAAATCGACGCCCATACCATCCTGCTGAACGATTTTGTCCAGCAAGCGCGGGAAGCGATTGAGAACCTGACCACGCTGGAAACGCCGGTATATTATGAATCATTCCAGTACGCGACAGAGAACGAGGAAACCGGCCCCTTCTGGGAATCCTACAACTGCAACCGTGAATGCAGGCACGCCATTGAGGAAGCCATTGCCGATCATTTCGACGGTTATCACATGGAGGCAAACGCAGCGGATGGCGTTTTGAAAAAATATGGGGAAGAACGCACCATGTATGTAATCGCCAACACCATCCAGCTTTTGCAGGGTGATGGCCGTATCTCCCAGCAAAACAACAATTGGGCGAAGAAAATACCGATCCCCCATGAAACCTCGCAGGATGAATCCCTGCGCCGGGATTTCCTGGTGCGTTCCCACCCTGGGCTGTTCAATCTTTTCACCAATATCACCCGGAATATTGTGCGTCGTGCGCAGATTGCCAGGAGAGATCACAAGAAAAAGGATCAGGAGCAGCCGTCCATCCTGACGCAACTGCAAACGCCCACAGCCGAAACGCAAGCGAAAAAACACCCCAAGCGAGAAAAGGAGCAGTCCAGGTGAGGGATCATGAAAAAGAAGAACAACAAAATCGGCATCCTGGTGCGCGTGACGCCAGAACAACTGGACATGATCCATGATCGCATGAAGCTGCTGCATACCGACAACCGGGAATCCTACATGCGGAAAATGGCGATCGACGGCTACATCCTGGAAATGGACGACACAGCCATCCGGGAAATGTGCAGGCTCCTGCGCAGCATCAGCAACAATTTCAATCAGGTGGCGAAGCTGGCCAACAGCAGCGGGCACGTCTACGATACGGACCTCATGGATATGTCGCAAAAGCTCAATCGTATATGGGATATGCAAGCGCAGTTCATGGGAAAGCTGAGCGAGGTCAAATGAAGGCGCGGGGCAGCGGATCATCGTCAATGTTCCGTTCCACGCGCTCTTTTCATGCATATATTATTGCGGTTTCTTATCGTTCAGGGATCGCAGCAGGTCCAAATACAGCTTTTTGTCCGCGTCGCTCAAGCGGTTCCAATTGGACAATAGATCCCGCTGCTCAGGGGTCAGTTCGGTCACATCTTCCCCCAGCAACAATTCTTCCAGGGAAATGCCCAACCCTTTGCAGATGGCTTCCAGCGTGGGGATGGTCGGCTCCGTGCCCCGGTCGAACATATTCCGGATGGTAGACCAGGATACGTCCGCTTCCTTGGACAGGCGATAATACGTCCAATGCTTTTCCGCCATCAGCGCCAGCAGCTTTTTCTTCACATCCATACCAACACCCCTATCACATATCATTCTATATGATTCAGATCATACGAGAAATATGAAATCAGGGTCATTATGATCTGTAAATCAATGAAATTTATGTGAAATGCGGGACAATTTTATGTGCGTTATGGGTTGCTCTTTGCAAATTTCCCATTTATAATAGGAATGATGAAGGGGCATCCGGAAAAAAACTATCAAGCGGAATCTACATGGAAGGAAAGACGGAAATCATGGAAAAAGAAGGAACGGCGTACTTTATCAAGTATCCGAGGGTCATAGAGGATTTGCTGGTGCTGCATGACGTGTCGGATGAAGCGCGGTATGAGATCGTAAAAGAAATCCGCCTGCAGCCCATTGATTATGAGAATTTTTATACGGACATGACCGTGGAACGGCAGTATATTGAGGACAGCGCCGATCTGTGCGACGACGGGGAGATCAAGAAATGCCTGTTTGTGCATGGGCGCAGCGTCAAAGAAGGGATTCTGGTCCTGCCCGATCCCAGCGAAAACGCCTATGTGGGCTGGGCGGCTTACATCAGGGAAGCATAGCTTTTTTTCTCCTGAAAGTCGGATTCCTCTGTTCCTTTTCTGTTTATCCCTTGCTTCGACGCGCTGATCGTTATATAATGATGCAGGTGAAAACAGGAGAATAGAGGACAAAGAAAATGCCAGACGAAGTATGGCTCCAGCATTGGCTGGAGCGGCGCAAACTGGATCAGGACATAGAAAAGAAAGAAATCGCCAACATGGATAAGGCGGATTATATCACGCTGCTGGAAGAATTGGAGCACAAATAGGAGTGAAACGATCCCACATTTCCAGCAGCATGTTCACGAAAAAATGAATGAGGAAGTGGTTATTCATGACGATAAAGGAATTAAGGAAAGAAAAGAAACTGTCCCAGGCAGCGTTTGCCCAATCCATCGGCGTCAGCGTCGGCGCGGTTGGGGCGTATGAGGCAGGAAAGTTCGGCCCCAGCAAAAAGACGCTTGCAAAAATCAAAGAGGTTTATGGAGTGGATATGGAAGCGGCATCTTCCGCCGCGTCTGTAGAAAAGAAGCCTGGTAAATTGGTAAATAAAAAGAAGGCCACTATTGCCGAGGAAAAGAAGACGGCAAAACGCGGCAGGAAGAAAGCGGCGGCTTCGCCTGCCATTACAGAAGCGAAACCCACAGCCATCATTATTCAATCTCCCTTGGGAGGCTCTATTACCCCGGAAGAAATCCTTTCCAAGATTGGAGCCGCGGATACTGTCTACATCCGTGTGGACGAGAATAAAGCCTATTGGGTGCGCGGAGAAGAAACCGGGTCAGTCGATCTTTGGTGATGCAGGATTGACTTTATGTGCCCGCCCTGCGGTTATTCTGACAGCGTATGCGCCTTTTATGAAGGCTATATACCGGAAGAAGAACCGCAAGGCGGGCTTTTGTATTATCTAAAACAGAATATGATCGGAGAAAGATATGGCAACGACAAACCTGATCCCGCTGCACATCGGGCGGGATGGATCAATTATCAAAGCCTTGCGGCGCACCATCGGATACGTGGAAAACCCGGAAAAAACAGAGAATAAGCAGTTCATTTCCTGTTATCAATGCGACCCGCGCACTGCCGCGGAAGAATTCGCGCTGGACAGACGCAAATATTCCGTCCATTCGGGACGCGGGCTTCACAGGAATGATGTGATCGCCTACCACATGCGGCAATCCTTCAAGCCTGGCGAGATCACGTCGGAGGAAGCCAACCGGCTGGGATACGAGCTGGCCATGCGCTTTACGAAAGGAAAGCACGCGTTCATCGTGACGACCCACACCGATAAAAGGCATATCCATAACCACGTGATTTTCTCCGCCGTCAACGTAACCGGGGATCACAAATTCCGGGACTTCCACGGCTCCAAAAAGGCATTGGCCCGGCTGAGCGACCTGATCTGTCTGGAGAATGGTTACTCCGTGATCGACCACCCGATGGAGCGAAGGAACGGAAGAAAATATAATATCTGGCTCGGGGAGAGCAAAAAGCGCACGCACCGGGATGAATTGCGGGAAGCAATCGACATTGCGCTGATGGAAAAGCCCAGGGACATGGCTGCGTTCTTGCAGCTTTTATCCGAAAACGGCTGGGAAATCAAGCGTGGGGCGCATCTTGCTTTTCGCAAACCCGGACAGCAGCGTTTCATGCGAATGGATTCCCTGGGTGAAGAATACTCCATCGAAGCGCTGAACGCTCTCTTCAAAGGTTCCCGCAGACACAAGCCGAAGCGGAATTACCACAGCCTGCCCCGGCAGAATGAACGCCTGGCGCTGCTCATCCATATCCAGGAAAAGATGCAGTCCGGCAAAGGTCCTGGCTACGAGCGGTGGGCGAAAACCTATTACCTCAAGCAAATGGCGAAGACCGTCCTGTACATGTCCGAGCATGATCTGGACTATGCCACCCTGAAAAAGAAAGCCACCGAAGCGACGGAAAAGAACAATGAACTGCTGAACCAGATCAACGCCATCGACAAGCGCCTGAAGGAAATCAGCGCGCTCAAGATTCACATCATCAATTACGTCAAGACAAAAGACGTGTACCAGGAGTACCATAGACACGGCAATTCCAGGAAATTCGCGGAAGCCCACGAACAGGAATTGGCCATGCACCAGGAAGCGAAAAAGGCTTTCGACGCCCTGGGCCTGAATAAACTGCCCACTATCAAAAGCCTATCCGCAGAGTATGAACAGCAATTGGCTGAAAAAAGAAAGCTGTACGCAGAGTATCAGAAGGTTCACGCAGAAATGCAGGAGATGCTCACCGTCCGCGCCAACATGGAGCAGATTCTCCAGCAGGACGAAGCGGCAAAAGACCAGGAAAGGAGCCGAATCAATGCCAGATAAGAACGCCAATCAACCTTTTTTCTCCCGATCAGGGAGCATAAGCGTTTTGAAAAAACGCGCAGCCGCAGGATTTATCCTGCGATTTGGGGGCTTGGGGGCAACGCCCTCAACAAGCCGCATTTTGATAATGATATCGGAATGCCCCGCTTGCCCTTTTTATCGGAACGTTTCGATAAAAAGGGTTATCGGAACTTATATATTATCGGAACCAGAAGAAAGTAAGCCAATAACAGCAAAAGATTTTGCCAAAAAGTTCCGATAAAAAATCGCAGTATGCTACCCATACCAAAAGGAATGCAGGTAGGGGAAACCCAAAAGTTCCGATAAAAAATTGGAAATAATAGACAGATTCGTATGAATCTCCTACACTGAAAGCAGCGGAGCAAAGCTCTGACTGCAATACAGGGAGGAGATTCTTTTGTTAAACATTCCATTGATTTCTCAACAAAGCATTCCATTGGAGGGACTGCTTAAACTGTATGAGGAAAGACTGGTCCAAGCAGGATACTGTATATGTTACCGATATGATATGCTTCATTGGGCTGAGAACTTCATAAGCATACACTTGAGGAATGGTTATGACTACATGAATCAAAATACCATCAATCAATTTATAAAGGAGAAAGATGAACAGCGGTATAAAGGAGAGATTGGACAGGAACATTATCGGAAATGGAAACGAATCATAGAACGTTTTGTTCTTTTTGCTTACACCGGAGAAATAGGTATGCTGCCAAACGTAAATATCGGACCGACGCAGGAATTATCAAGTAAATACGATATACTCTGCAAAGAATTTCTGCAAAGCTTATCCGTGCAGCCAAATACCTGGACGGATATTCGCTGGGTGACACGCTGTTATTTTTCCTGGCTTGAGGAGAGCGGTATTGAGGAAATAAAGGAAGCGGAAGCAATCCATGTTCAGAAATTTTTGTTGAAATGCTCACAGCGCTACTCAGTCAATACGATGTATGATGTTCAGCTATACATAAAGAAGCTATATAAATTCTTATTGGAAACAGGATATACTCAGACAGATCTATCCGCTTTATTATCCTTTCGCGTCAGCCGTGAGCAAAAAGTTTTTCCTCCGATTCCAAAGGATGATATAGCAAAGTTATTGGAATCAATAGATCGTTCCACAAAAGCAGGGAAAAGAAATTACGCGATTATGCTGCTTGGCGCTGTGCTTGGTCTGCGTGCCTGCGACGTGGTTGCGCTGAAAAGAACAGATATAGATTGGGTACGTGGGGAAATTCGGGTGGTTCAAAAGAAAACCTCAAATCCCGTCATTCTGCCTTTGACCGCAGATATTGCAGCGGCGCTTATGGATTATATTCTGGAGGCTCGGCCTGATTCAGATGAGAATCAGATTTTTCTTCGCATTAACGCGCCTCATTTGCCGCTTGAAACGCCCATAGCGATTGGCAATGTGTACGAATCATGCTGTAAAAAAGCAGGACTGCATATAAACCGCCGCTTTCATGATTTACGTCGTGCATTGGGAACCTCTATGGTTTCCAACGGTGTTTCTGTTATGGACGTGGCGCAGGTTTTCGGTGACCAACGAATGGAATCCACCAAGCCGTATTTGGCTGCCGATATGGAGCATTTGAAAAAATGCGCATTGCCCCTAAATGGTATTGAACCCAAGAAAGGCAGGCCGAAGGGATGGAACTTATGAGCAAATTTGCCGATAGAATCCAGGCGTTTCTGGATTTCCGGAAGAGCAGAGGATTCAAAGAAAATCCCTATTCACAACAGCTTTCATATTTTGATCAGTGGTGCATGAAAAAGTTCCCTGAAGAAGGAATGCTTTCCAAAGAATTAGTGTTTCAATGGGTTAATGATGCTGCTTCAACCTTGTCAGACGGACAGAGAAAAATAAACTGCATTCGCCAATTTGCAAATTATCTATGCGCAACTGGTGAGGAAGCATATATCCTTCCTGGAAAGTACAAGCCACAAAAAAATGAAACCACTCCCTATATCTTTTCGGACGAGGAAGTGACAGCGCTTTTCCAGGCGATCGACAATCTGCCGCCTACAAACTCTGAACCGTTTCTGCATATCATCTGCCCTGTTCTGTTTCGGCTGACATATTCGTGCGGTCTGCGCCCTAATGAAAGCAGGGAACTGCTGACGGAAAACGTGAACTTGAAAACGGGAGAAATCTTGATTACGCATACCAAGAAAAATAAGGAACGGTATGTTGTCATGTCAGATGATATGCTGGCCGTTGTCCGACGTTATAACAAAAGACGGAGAATGTTTGGGCAGGAGAATCCTTACTTTTTTCCGTCCGCTTCCGGTGAATGCCTGTCCAGCCATACAGTATATGCGGCGTTCAACCGGGCTTGGTCAAATGCTGTTTTTCAAGAAGATACGCCCAGAAAGGCCCGTGTTCGCGTATATGATTTACGGCACCGCTTTGCGTCTGCCTGCCTCTGTCGTTGGATTGCACAACGGGAGAATCTCTTTGCCATGTTGCCCTATTTGAGTCAATATATGGGGCACAACACTCTGGCGGAAACGGCTTATTATATTCATATTCTGCCGGAAAACCTACTCCGTACCACGAGCATTAATTGGGCAATATTCGATGAAATGTTTCAGGAGGCGAAGAAAAAATGATTCCGTTTAACAGCAGTTTGTTTTCCATGGTTCATGACTATTTTGTAGTTTATCTTCCAGAGCAGCGTAATGTCAGTCCCAATACGATCCGTTCCTACCGAAAAACGGTTGAAGAATTATTGGATTACACAAAAGAAAAGTATCATATTCCTCTGTCCGAAGTAAAGATGGAACATTTGACAGCGGATTGTATTTTGTCTTACCTCGCGTATCTGCGGAACGAACGGAAGTGTTCTGTTTCCACGCACAATACCCGTGCCGCTGCCATCCGCGCTTTTCTGTCCTATGTTTCCGACCGTGATGTAACAGCTATCCATACGGACAAAAAGCGCGCGCATCCTGTTCGGAGATTCCAGAACATATCCATCCCCATCTTTTTCGTCACAGTCGGGCGATGCATCTGTATCAGGCGGGGATGGATCTCACGTTGGTCTCCCAGTGGCTTGGCCATTCCAATATAAGCACTACCCTGGTATACGCTCACGCTGATACGGAACAGAAGCGTAAGGCGATTGAAGCTGCCACGCCCCCAAGCAGTCCTCTCGGCAAAAACTTGAATCCGACGCGTTTCACTGTGACGGATGAAGAACTCCTAAAGAAACTGACCGGCCTCCGTTGAACGATTTTTTATCGGAACTTTTGGTTTATTCCTCATAAGGGGTATTTCGCAGATACCACTCCGGGTCGATTTTTTATCGGAACTTTTTTCTTCTTTTCCCTTGCTTTACAAGGACTCCAGAAAAAAGTTCCGATAAAATTCGAGTTCCGATAACCACAATTATCGGAACGTTTCTGGAGTCCTAATACCTCCCTGAAATATTATATATGTGAAAGTATCATAATTCTCCATTTTCTGACGGTTTATTGCGCAAGAGAAACGTTCACTTTTGCTCTCCGCCGGAACCGTTTGCCAAAACTGCTTCCGCCATCGGCCAGCACATCCACGCCTGCCAGATACCCGTTGCGCTCATCAGCCAGAGCGGCCAGGGCAAAACCCAGTTCCTCTGGTGTACCCATGCGCTGTTCGGCAGCGTATCGCAGCATCTTTCCGCCCTCTTTGGCTTCAAGGTTTCCCATGTCCGTGGCGATCAGGCCGGGGCTGAGCGATACCACCCGGATACCGTTTATGCCATATTTGAAAGCGCACATCTGCGCATATTTGCAGACAAATTTCTTAGATAGGGCATACGCGAATCCAGATTTCTGGTAGGTACCAGGCACCATGCCGCACAGCTTCAGCAGCTTTTGAACGAAACGCTCGGGATTTTCCTCCGCCAAGCGAAGCGTTCCTTTGCTTATCATGAAATCAGGCAGTACATATGCGGAATTAGAGGATACGTCCACGATCACGCTGTCGGGCTTCATGACCTTGCTGAACTCCTGATTCACATGAACAGTGCCCAGGGCGTTGACCCGCAGAAGCTGCTCCGGCTTCGCCATGGTGGGCGAAAGCCCCGCCGCGTTGATCACATTCCGCACATTCCCCAGGCTGGCGGCATACGCTGCCATGGCCCGCACGCTTTCCCGATCAGAAGTATCGCAGACGAAGGGATGGGCTTCAAACCCCAGGGCTTCCAATTCGGAGACGGCTTTTTCCAGCTTTGCTTTGGTGCGGCCTGATACGACGATGATCTTTTCCTTTGGCATACATTTGGCTGCGCCAAGCCCATGCCGCTGCCCCCGCCCGTAATCACGCATACGTCACGCATCCCGCTGCCTCCTTTTGCTCTGCCAGTTGAAATACCCAAAGAAGAACGCGGTTACCGCCGCGGCGATTTCCAGGGACAAAACGATTTCCAACATATCCATAGCTCCTTTTTTCAAGCGATCTTGCCGGTCTGCTTGAGCCAGGCAATTTCATCGCGAATGGTTTCCCGGTAGGAGCGGGTGGTATAGCCCAGTTCCCGCACGGCTTTGGTGGAATCAAAGCTGTTGTTCCGGGCAAGGTTATAGACGGAAAATTTGGTCATCATGGGCTTGCCGCCTTTTTTCTTTGCCTGCTTTTCCATCATGCCGCCCATCATGTTGGCTGCCCAGATGGGCAGGAACATTTTGACGGGCTTGCAGCCAGCTTCGTCGCTGACCATGTGGCTGAAATCCCGGAAGGATACAGGCTCGTTGGCCAGAATGTAGCACTGGCCCGCCCCCCCTTATCGGCGGCGGCGATGGTGCCGGCTGCCAGATCCCGCACGTCACACAGGTTAAAGGAACCGGCGATACCGGCAGGCATTTCACCCTTGATGATCTTGATCAGCGTGCCCGTGGTTTCGCCCACGGCGTAATCCTCCGGCCCCATGATGCCGCTGGGATGGACAATGCAGGCGTTCAGCCCCTGCTCGTGCACCGCGTCCAGCACGGCCTGGCTGGCCATGGCTTTGCTACGGCTGTAACAGCCCACCACCTCGTCTGGCTCGAAGAAGCCGACTTCCCGGATTTTCCGGCCCATAGCCGCTTCCGGGATCGCCTCGGTGGAAGAGCAGTAAACCAGCTTCCTGCATTCGGGATGGGAAAGGCACAGGCGGATGATGTTTTTGGTGCCGTCCACGTTGACCTCCATGACCTTGGAGGAAAATTCCGAGTTGACGGTGACAATGCTGGCGATATGCAGCACCACGGTTTCTTCGTCTTCCTCCACGGTAAACAGCTTTTCCAGGGATTCCATGTCGGTCAGGTCGCCTTCCACGATCTCCGCTTCCCGGGGAACATACTTGATAGCCGGGTCGCCGGGCAGCACGAAGGCCCGCACGATGTCGCCCCGTTCAATTAGCTGACGGCA
>JAFXMP010000080.1 GCA_017530275.1 Clostridia bacterium
GCCTGATCAATATTCTAATCTCTTTAAGGAGGTATCCCTATGAAAAAGTTCCTGGCTTCTCTTCTGGCCCTGGCGATGCTCCTGAGCCTGTGCGCCGTTCCGGCCATGGCTGAGGATTCCATTACCATCATCTGGCACACCACGGAAGACAATTACAAGAACAGCGTTGCCGAGAATCCCAAGGCCTTCGACCCCGTCTGGAGCGTCATCCCCGCTTTTGAAGCGGAGACCGGCATTAAGGTCAACGTTATCTCCGTGGAATGGGGCGACATGATCTCTACCGCCGCCAGCCGCGTGGGCAACGGCGAGCCTGTTGACCTGGTGCAGGCCAACGACCAGTCCTTCCCCGTGTACCCCGCCCGCAAGATCGTCCAGCCCATCGCCCAGTATGTGGACCTGAGCAAGGACTGCTTCTATGACAGCGTGACCAACGCCTTCTCCTTCGGCGGTGAAGCCTATGCCGCCGGCTGCGACGTTTCTCCCCTGGTGATGTACTACAACGTGGACATGTTTGAAGCCAACGGCGTGGACCTGCCCCGCGACCTGTACGAAGCCGGCGAATGGACCTGGGAAAACTTCCGCCGTCTGTGCAACGAACTGACGGTTGACACCGACAGCGACGGTGAAGACGACCAGTTCGGCTTCGGCTACTGGGATACGGACTATGTGTCCTTCCTGGCCTCCAACGGCACCAGCAACCTGATCTACAACGCTGACGGCACCATCTCCACCGGTTATCTGTCCGACGCCGGCATCGAAACCATGACCTTCCTCCAGGAATGCTACACCATTGACAAGTGCATGTGGCCGCAGAGCGGCAACGACTCCTTCACCGCCGGTTGGAAGAACGGCAAGCTGGCTATGAGCATGGAATTTGCCTATGCTTACTTGTACCAGCAGATCAACGGCGCCCTGCCCTTTGAAGTGGATTGGGTTCCCATGCCCCAGGGTCCCTCCGGTGAAGGCGACGTGTGCCTGGCCAGCGTGACCGGCTGGTGCATCGGCATCACCTCCGAACAGCCCGAAGCCGCCGCCAAGTTCATTGAAATGAGCGCCCAGATGAAGATCGAAAGCGACAGCGCCGTGAATGTTGAACTCTATGGCGAAGAGAACGTTGCCCTGATGAACAAGCTGGCCAACAAGGCCCACTTCGTACCCATCGGCATCGACCAGTATTGGGACAACAACTGGACCGTGTTCACCGGTCTGCGCTCCAACGAACCCGTGGTCAACTTCCTGACTCATGCGGACGAGCAGATCAAGGCTGGCTACGAATCCACCATGAGCAACTGATCGGCTGAAATACGCAGCCACCTCTACAGCGGAGCCGCTGCCGTCGGCAGCGGCTCCGCGTCCTTATTGGAAAAGGAGGAGCAGACATGAAATGGAACAAGCTGATGCTTGTTTTAGGAACGGCGATTCTTATGATTGTGCTTTTTTCAGGCTGGGCAGCCGGTGAGGTTCTGCTCCAGGAAAATATGGATTTTCCGACCAAAAGCGAGTGGGATATTCATCAGGCGGAATACACCATTTTCGCCAAACCGCCCAAAGGCTGGGTGGGCGATGTAATGCCCATGGCGGGCGACGAAGCGTCCGGCAGGCTCCGGCTGTTCTATCTGCAGGATTGGCGCGACGGCGCGCCTACCTACCATCCGTTCCACAGCTTCGTGACGGAAGACTTCGTTCACTACGAGTATCTGGGGGAAGCCATTCCTACCACCACCATCTATGATTACGACCTGGCCCTGGGCACAGGCTCCGTAACCAAGATCGGCGATACCTACCACGCGTTCTATACGGGCAATAATCCCCGCTTCTTCCAGCAGGGAAAGCCACGGGAATATATCCGCCACGCGGTCAGCGAGGACGGCGTTCATTTTACGAAATTGGAAAATGAAACTTTTACGTCCTCTCCCGCCGACGGCTACAGCATTCAGGATTTCCGCGATCCCTTCCTTTTTTACAACGAGGAAGCGGGCGAATACTGGCTGCTGATCACCTCCGTCAGGAACGGAAAAGCGGCCGTGGCCCGGTATGCCTCCGCCGATCTTTCTTCCTGGGAGCTGCGGGAGCCGCTGCTGCTTCCCGGCACCAGCAGCTGTGAATGCCCCGACTTGTTCAAATGGGGCGACTGGTGGTATTGCTTCTACTCCACGGATTGGGTCACCCGGTATATGCGCGCGTCCTCTTTGGACGGCCCCTGGGAACACCCGCCCATGGAAGCCTTTGACAGCCATGCCTTCTATGCCGCTAAAACCGGCGTGCTGAATGGGAAACGCTACCTTTGCGGCTGGATCGCTACCCGGGGCGGCTATTCAGGCGAATTCAAGGATACCTCCGAATGGGACTGGGCAGGCAATTTGGCGGTATTTGAATTGGAGCAGGATGAAAACGGATGGCTCTCCATCCATCTGCCGGACACTATCCGCGCCGCCTTTGGCGATCCTGTGCCGCTGAAGGGCAAACTGGTTTCTGCGGAAGGACAGGCGGAAGGAAACCAAGTGACCGTCTCCGCCAACCGGGACGGCGGCGCTGTGATTTTCGACGCGCTACCCGATCAGCCGGTTTTGATTTCCGCAGATGTCACGATCTCTGAAAACGCGCTGGGCGCGGGCTTTTGCTTTGGCGGCGCTAATTTGGCCCGGGCGCTGGCGGTGAACCTGGACATGAAATTCGGCCTGCTGCGCTATGACGCTACAACGGTGGCAAGAACGCGATATTCGATCGAAAGCAGCCATATCAGCAGGAGAATTGATACCAGTAAGAGAATATATCACCTTGACATTCTCATCGACAACGACGTGGCTGTGTTTTTCCTGGACAGCCGGGAAGCGTTGTCCACCCGCATTTATCGGATGCCGGGAATGCCCTGGGGCGTTTTCGTATGCGATGGGGAAGCTTGCTTTGATAATCTGACCATGCGGCTGCTGATGAAAGAATGAAGCGGAGATCATTCAGGGAAATAAGCGGATAAGGATGAAGTAAGATGGTCAATCACAGTTTGATTTTTGCCAGGGCCTATGAAAAAGAAGCGGGCGGGAAGATCCCCGATACCGCCCGCCCCATTTTCCATCTGACGCCCTGGGTGGGCTGGATGAACGATCCCAACGGGTTTTCCTATTATCATGGGCAGTATCATCTGTTTTACCAGTATTATCCTTATGATACTGAATGGAACTCCATGCACTGGGGCCACGCCGTAAGCCATGACCTGCTGCATTGGACGTATCTGCCCGCCGCCCTGGCGCCGGATGCGCCTTACGATTCTTTCGGCTGCTTTTCCGGCAGCGCCATGGAACTGCCGGATGGAAAGCAATTGCTGCTCTACACCGGGGTTCGTAAAGAAGGCGGCGACAAGGGCAAGGAATTCCAAACCCAGTGCATCGCTGTGGGCAATGGAATCGATTATCAAAAGTACGCCCGGAACCCCGTGCTGGACGCCAAGGATCTGCCGGAGGGGCTGAGCCCCTATGACTTCCGGGACCCCAAAATTTGGCGCGAGCCCAACGGGGGTTATCGCTGCGTGGTGGGAGCCCGCCGCATGGATAAACGGGGCGTGCTGCTGCTCTTTGGCAGCGAGGACGCTTTCCATTGGCATTTTGAAAACATCCTGGCGGAAAATGACGGGCGCTTCGGCCTCATGTGGGAATGCCCTGATTTCTTCCCGCTGGAGGGAAAGCACGTGCTGTTTGTCAGTCCCCAGGATATGCTGCCGGAGGGATTTGAGTATCACAACGGCAACGGCACCGTGTGCCAAATCGGTGTCTTCGATGAAGAAACCAAGCGCTTCCTTCCGGAGCATCACCAGGCCATCGATTACGGCATAGATTTTTACGCGCCTCAGACCATCCTGACCCCGGACGGCAGGCGGGTGATGATCGGCTGGATGCAGAACTGGGACACCTGCAAGAATACTGGCTACGAGGACCGACAGTGGTTCGGCCAGATGAACCTGCCCCGGGAGCTGTCCATCCGAAACGGCAGGCTGTACCAGCAGCCTATTAGGGAACTCCAGCTGTATCGCGGTCCCAAGGTGGAATACAGGAATGTGCCGGTCAGCGACCGGGTGACGCTGAACGGGATCGAAGGCCGCAGCGTGGAAATGGATATCCGCATCCGTCCGGAAGATGTCCAGAACCCTTACCTTAAATTCATCATGCGATTTGCCCAGAACGATCAATACTATTCCATGCTCAGCTTCCGTCCCCACGAATCCCTGCTGAAAATCGACCGGAAATTCTCCGGTTCCCGGCGGGCTTACATCCACCAGCGCCGCTGCCAGGTGGCGCAGCGCAACGGAGAAATCCATCTGCATGTGATCCTGGACCGGTTCAGCCTGGAAGTATTCATCAACGACGGCGAACAGGTGATGACCGCCACCATCCTGACCGATCCATTCGCGCGGGGCATTACCTTTGAGGCGGATGGCAGGGCCGTAATGGATATTGTCAAATACAGCTTGTTTGCGGAGGAATGAGCGATGAAAACGTATGATGTTGCCGCTCTGGGCGAACTGCTGATTGACTTTGCGCCTCATTCCGTTAACGAAGCGGGCTATCCCGTTCTTTCCGCCAATCCAGGCGGGGCTCCGGGCAATTTTCTGGCGGCGCTGAACAAATATGGCTGCAAGAGCGCTATGATCGGCA
>JAFXMP010000081.1 GCA_017530275.1 Clostridia bacterium
GCCGAAGCCGTCCGCCGCGTGAAAGCCCATTTCGTCCTCTCGCAGAAGCTGCCAGCAGTCCGTTTCGTCGATGTAGTAATGCACGCTCACGCCGCCCATGTTGCCGTTCAGTGTGGCGCGGGCGTACTGCTCCGCGTCGTTGGTGCCCTCGGCCTCGTCGATATCCGCCGTATTATGGATCGTGACGTATTCCACTCTTCCGCTCGTCAGTTTACGGTTCGGCTTATATTTGCTCCCGTCCGGGATCAGCTTCTCCTTGATCTCCAGCCCGTATTCGTGCCGGATTTTATCCGGCGTCAGAAATTTGCCCATAATTCGTCTCCTGTTTTATCAGATTTCAATGCAGCTCCTGTTTTTTTAAACGAGATATTAATCTGCTCGGTCTTGTCAAACGGTTCCTACTGTCCATGCGCCGCCGCTGCCGTTATCCACACAGGACGCCGCTGCTACGCCAGTATCCGTACCGAGAATAATAGGGCAAGTGAATGCTATCATATCCGTGGTTCCCACTCCAGCGGTTGACCACATTGTCAGTGGTGCAGTAATATAACGCCCGTTATCAATTTCGACAAAAACTCTAAGCGGTTTATGCGCCGCCGCCATCACAAGCAGCTCGGAAAGCGTAACCGTTTCGCCGTTGATAGCAGCCGTATAGCCGCCCTCGCCATCATTAGTGAGTATAACGGTATAATCCTGGTCGACAAGCGCATAGTTGCCGTTTACAACGCCGAGGAATTTGCCGTTGTCCGAAGCAGCAGCGGCAGGCATACCATTGATAACTGTACCAGTTTTTACCCATGTGTCGGTATTATCAGCAACCATGCCCATGATGGTGTCAACAGATTCCACTCCGTCATCAACTACATCGTTACTGATAAAACCGAGCATATTTGATTCGGCAGCGTATGCGTGTAACGTATATATGGTTTTAAACCCGTTTTCTACGACATACCCATATACATTCTTGCCCGCTTGAATTGCCGTGATAATATCTGCGATAGATTTATTAGCTCCAAACGGATTTTCGGGCGTATCACCACCGCTAAATTCGATTGGATAAGCACCGCCACTCGGTTCTGCACTCTCCCATCCGTCACCCGTGGAAGTCAGCACGTTGCCAGCAGCACCGGGGTCGGGAAGAGAACCGCCGCCTTTTTTCATTGCAAGCGCGAACGTTACAAGATCCATATCAGCCACCTACCTTTGCCCACGCGCCGCCGGTGAAGTAATACAGGTTTCCCGTATCCAACTCCAGGAATACGCTGTTCACGCCCACGTTGTACCCGCTGAACGTTCCCGTGGGCTTTGTGTCCGAGCTAAGGCCCATCAATTCAAACGTAGCCGTGCCCGTGTTCAGCGCTATTTTTTTGTTTACCGTTACCATCTTTTATCTCTCCTTATGCCGTAAAATAAAATCCGTCAATGATCATTCCGCCGTCGGTACCCGTTACGTTCACGCCAACGTACCCCGTGGGCGTGATCACAACAACGCCCGGGTGCAGATTCGTTTGCGCGTCGTGTGTAAATACGGGGATCGTCGCCACTCCGTCCGGCCCGTCCACGCCGGTGATATCCCCAAAATGGTGGCCCGTTCCCCCCATATCCGTATTCCAATCCGTTTCCACGCCCAGCACCCCACGGATATACACGATCTTTCCTACCTGCCTTACGTCGATATAGCTGCTCGCCGTCGGTGTAAACGCTGGGGTAAAAGTCCCTGTATTTTCCACGCAGGCCGCCTCTGCCGCCGCTGCCTTGTCGTAAGCCTTTTTAACGGCATAGGGCGTCGCCGCAAACGATTCACTCGTGCTGCTTACGGATGACGATAGCATTGTCTCTCCGTAAAACTGCTTTGACGCAACCCGCTGCGCAGGTGCAACGATCCACCTGTTCTTGCGGAATGTGATTGCCATTATGCAATTGTCGCCCCACAAATTACGTGATTTGTCTACTAACGAGTCGCCGTCCGCCGTCAAATAAAAATAAACCGCCGGATAAGAGCCTATTTTGAGCATGGGCCTGGTGTTGCCCGTGTGTGCGTATTTGAACAATATATACAAAACGCATCCGTCTCTGATTGAGAACCCCTGCGGCACGTCTACAACCTTCTGCTGTGTATCACCGGCCGTTTCGCAGGTTCCGTAATATGTGTTTCCGCCGCCGGCCGTGCCCGGTTCGCCCTTGTCCCCCTTATCGCCTTTCGGGCCCTTATCGCCTTTTGGGCCCTGCGGACCTTGCGCTCCGGTATCGCCCTTCGGCCCCTGCGGTCCCTGATCTCCTGTATCGCCCTTCAGCCCGGCAGGTCCCTGTGCGCCGTCAAATTCGCCTCTGGCCACCGCGTCCCTCAGCTCGTCGATATAATCCTCTCTGTCGATCTCCGCGTCTGCCCGCAGCCCCTCGGCGATCACTCTGGCCGCCTCCGCGTTTATCCGTGCGTTTTCATTCGCTACTCTGTCTGCCTCTGTCCCGAGGATGGCCTCCAGCACTGTCGGGTCGCTCACGATCTGCTGCTGCGCGTTTTCGTCATATACCACGCTTTGTACGGTCAGCGTAAATTCTGGGCTCGTCCACCACGTGCCCGCCGTGCTGTCATATACCCTGATCTCGCACGTTACCACGCCCACGGTATCCACCGCCGCCCGCGGGATCACCACGCTGGCCCTATACTCGTTCACGGTCATGGCCACGTCGCTTTTCTCGCCGCCCGGTTTTTGATAAACGAACTGCACCAGCCCCTCGGTCTCCGCAGGCAGCTCCACGGTCTCCGGCCCCGCCGAAAGTTTCACGTTCAACCGGTTTCCGATTCCGCCCTGCCGCAGCCAGATCGTATCCGGCACCCGTTCTTTCAGCATGTCTATAGTTAAATAATGATCGATATATTGCATTCATCTCACCTGCCATCTGCATTATATCACGCGCCTTTCTCACCTATACCCCCACCTCAAAAGCAAAAGCGGGGATCTCTCCCCGCTCCGCTTTAGTGCCACGGCGCCTCGCTCAGTTTGCTCTCGCCCCAACTGCTGTGCAGTCGGTAAAGCACGTCCTTCTGCTCGCTCGTGATCGGCAGACTGTCAATAATTTTCAACTGCTCCGCCTTCTTTGTTCCGTTGTCGGCTTTGCCGTCCCCGTTCTTGTCTTCGCCCTTGGCTGCGCTGTCCGCCGTCCAAAATCTTTCAAACACATCCGCGCTGATCCCGCTGCTTGCCACTTCGTCATAATATTTATACCATGCGTCCGCGCTCAGTCCGTCCGGATTCTTCCAGTTTTTCACCTTCGCTGCCGCCGTCGCGTCACTCATCCCGGCAAACGTAGTCAGCACCTGTTTGGCGCTCTTCTCATCGCCGTCCGCCAACAGCGCCTTGGCGTAATCCGTCGCCTTTTTAGTAATTGTGTCTTCACTCGTTTCCTGAATCAGCAGCACTTCCTTGATTCTGTTCCACGCTTTCAAATCGTTATTTTCCAGCGCGCGCGTCAGGTTGTCCGTCGAATACAAAGGTTTATCCGTAATTGATTTTGTTTCCGCTTCTTCCGGTTTCAGCGCATCGTACAGGCTTTTGATTGCCTTGAGCACGCTGTTCCGCGGAAGTCCGTCATCAACCATGTCGTCAACCAGCATTTCATACGCAGACAAATTCAATTCCCACAGTGCATCCGCTGCCTGCACAGCTCTTTCGTCTTTGGCAAGGATTCCGTTTTTCACCGCGGTCTCCCATTTCTGCTGCGCGTCCGCCATGGCGTTCGTCCTCGCCTCCGAAGGCGTATTCCCGGTCGCTATATACTGTTCTATTTTCTCAGAGTCCGGTTCCAGCTGCCGGCGGATGTATTCTGTGTTGTTCCGTATTGCCGCGTCGTAGGCCTTCTCGGCGTTCGCCGTCGTAAAGCCCATGCCCTCCAGTGCCGTCTGCCGGGCAGTCTCCCAAGAGATCTCAAACGGCTTTACGGTCTTATTAAAGATCACCCTGGTAATGCCCATCACGTCCTGTATGGCCTTTTCCATCGGCATGGGCCCGATGGCGCTGATGCTTCCGGCAAAGTCCGCGATGGCCTCCAGGTCAATGGATTCCCACGTGCCGTCGAATTTGTCAAACGCCGTGCCCACGCCCTGGGCCGATTCTATCAGGTCGCTGATGGCGCTGATATCGCTCCGGTCCACGTTATATCCCTGCCACAAACTGAGGATATCTTTTACCCACGGGATCATTCCGAACGGGCTCCACGCGCCGTCCAAAAACAGTACGTTTTTGTCACCCACAAGGTCGCTGATGAAATGTTCCAGCCATTTCTCGCTGTAGCTCTCGTCGTCGTCTTTGTCTCTCCATCCGGCCACGATCGCTTTAAACATGCTGTTTACAATGATGTTCGCTGCGAACGCCGCCAGCGCTCTGCTTTTGTTAATCTTCCGGCCCTTGCCGCTCATCATCAGCATATTTAAGCTCAGGCTGGGCTCCGCCATAAACGCCGTCACCATTTTGGTAAGGCCGCCGGCGCCGCGCATCAGCTCGTTTTTGCTCAAGGTTGAATCGTACACCTGGGTGTAGTCCACGATATCCCTGAAGCGTTTATACACGGCGTCATAAAAGGCGTCGCTGCCGTATTCCAATTCTGGATGTTTGTCCCGCGTCTCCCGTTTGCAGCCGTTCCACAAATTCGTCCACGCCACCGCGTCCGCAATTGCCGCCGGTTTGCCCCACAATTCGGTAATGCGCTGTCCCGGCTTCGCCTCATCCAGCATCCACGCCACGGCCCCGCGTCCGGTGCCGGTGTCAAAGCCGCCCTGCTCTTTAATGCCGGCAATCGGCGCGTGCTCCAGCATTTCTCTGTAGTCCGCTACGCTCGCCTTCCCGAAGATATATTTCGGGTCGAGGATCGCCATACCCCGCATCATGGCCGTCGGCTGTTGTACCACCACGCTCAGGTTGCCCATCACGGCCGCCCGCTTGAACATACTCGTGCCCTTGTTCCACAAGCTATCCAGCGGATCGGTCCGGATACCGCCGTTGACTTGCGTCACGAATGTATTGATGTAGCTCATCGCGCTCTTTCCGTAGGCATTACTGATCGCCGTTTTCACGTTGCCTTCGGCCTTCGTTACGTTGCCGTTTTCGTCAATGGCCGTCTGCTGGTAATTGATCACCCGCTGCAGCGTATCGATCGGCACCGTCATGGTGGAGAAAAGCGCCATCTGCTGAATGTGGTTTGCCGCCACGCTCGTAAACCCGCTCAGTACCAGCGGCGTATTCGCGCCGTACTTCACGCGCTTCGTAAATCCGGCGTTCTTCAGCCGGGTATCGTCGCTCACGCCCAATCTGGTATACAGATAGTTTTTCGCGCTTTGGAAGGGGAAATAATATTCTTCGTTGAATTTCCGGATTCCGCTCAGCGCCATCGTCGCCTCGTTGCCGTATCTGGATACGTCGGTGCTCATGTATTTCACGATTGTATCCGCGTAATCCTTCATTTCCTTCGTAAATTCCTTGTGCTGCGTGATCTGCAGGAGCTCCTCCCAGCTCAGCTGATGCCTGTTGGCGTTTGCCTGCTGCTCCGCCTGCTCCGCGGCCTGCGCGATCTTCGCCTTTGCGCCCTTCTCCGTCAGCCCCTTGAGCTTTTCAATGATTCCTTTGCCGGCCGTCAGCTCGTCACCGAGCACCACGCCGCCGCTCGTCAAATGGGCCGTATCCTTGCCGCTTCTCCGTTCGCGTTCCAGCGTCGCGTAAATCTGCAGCACGGCCTCAATCGGCATATCCACCTCCCACGCGCTGCGGTCCAGCGTCGCCGGGAAACTGAAATGGATCGTCTTATCCTTCCAGTCTTTATAATGGTACTTGTCTTTCGCTTTGTCCAGCACGTTCTTGCCTTCCGCCACACGCCGGAACCATTCATCCTGCCCGTTGCGGAACCCCTCGTATACGTCCGCCATGGCGCCGCCGATCTTTTCATCGAAAAAATTGATGGGCGTCAGCATTTTTGTGGCGATAAAATCATATACCGGGCTGTTCTTCACCATCTTGCCCACGGCGCTCTGCGTCACGCTCTTCGCCTTTGCAATAATGTTTTCCGCAATCGCGCTGATCTTTTTTCGTTTGCCGTCCACAAATGCCTCGTTTGCGCTCTCCACAAGGAACCGGATGTGCTCCGCCGTATTGTTCAGCACCCGCATATCGTCAAGGCTCAGCATACTGCTGTGCACCCGGATGCCCTGGTCCGTCTCGATCTTTTCTATCTTTTTGATAAGCTCGTTGATATCCGCCCGGATATCCTCATCAAATCGTCCGAATAACTGCGCGTATTCCTGCGGGATCTCATCCTCGCCCACGTCCTTGATTTCGTCCGCAAACTCCGCGATCCGGTGCATATTCACCGCCGTAATCAGGCTACGGTCCTTGTCGAACATGGCCAAAAATTCCAGCACGGTCTTTTTCAGCACCTCCGGCACGTGCTGACTGTCGCTCTCCTTGTTGAAAAGATTTATAAGCGCCGTCAGGTTTCGCTTGATATCCCGCCGCATGGCCTCCTTCTGTGCCTGCTCTTTATAATACTCGCGCACGCTCTCAATGCGCTGCGCGTAGGCTCGCCGCAGGGCCTCCATGCGGTATTCCTGTTTCAGCCGGTCTCTCTCGATCTCGATCTCCACAGTGGTCTTGCCGCTCCGGCTCAGCTCCTCCAGCCGTTTCTGCAGCTCCTCGTCCGCCTTGGTGATAGTGCTCTGTATGCCTCTTCTGCGTTCGGTCTGCACGTACGCCTGCAGCTCGTCCAGCCGCGCGGCCTCCGCCTTTAGCTGCTGGTCTCTGCCCATCTTCTCCGGGTACAGCAGATCCCGCAGCATATTGAAGGCGTCGTCCGTCGCCCGCTCCGCAAGCGTTTCGCCCACAAGGTCACGGTCCTCCGCCGTATCCACGAGCTGCGTCTCGCGGCCGCTCTCGTAGAGCTCTATCATGTTCCGCATCTGATCGCTGGGCTCCGTCGTTTCCGGCAGCGGGAATTTGTTCTGGTCCCGCGCCGCCGAATAAAAATCATCCAGCGCCGTTCCGCCGCGTTTCGCATCCGTCGTTACCACGAATTTGCCCGCGATCCTGTCGCGGAACGCCTTGCGCCCGCCGAAATGTGCCGCCACGCTGCTGTAGGTGGATTCGTCCATGAAGATCACCGGCATCTTTCCGTCGGGCCGCAGGTAATCGATAAACTCCTGCGCGTCCTCGTTTACCACTTCCCAATGCCCGGTATCCTGCCATTCCTTCTCCGCGATCTTGTAAAGGCCGTAAAGCACCGTATCCACGTTCGCGCCCGTCGCCAGCATATCCTGCGCCTTGGCAAGACGCATGGCCAGCGCCTCCACGTATGCCTTGCTGTGGTCAAAGCTGTGATTATAGCGCCGTGCGATCCGCCGCAGCGCCGCCATATCCAGAGGCTGCGCTCCCATGGTCTCCCTGAGATCCGCCACCGTATTCGCCCGGTCCTCCAGAATGTCAATCATCTCCCACAGCTGCCGGCTCCCGCTTTTTAGCCGCTCAACGTATTCCAGCGCATTCTGATTCAGCACCCTGCTGTACCGGATATCATTATTTGCCGAATTAAACCGCTCGCTCAACGGAATCACGTTGCCATCGTCGTCATACGTCACCGGATCAGCGCTCTTTACCTGATTCGCGTTTTTAAAAACATAGGTCGTCGATGGCTCTCTGGAATCCATATAATCCGCCGCGTTCATCCCCTCGCCTATGTCAATCACATTTTCAAGCACCACGCTGTCGTAGCCCTTTTTAAATGCTTGTTCGGCAATTTTGTTTACGCTCGTTTCGCCCTGCATTCCCAAATCTTCCGGGGCTTTTATCATATTCCAATCGGCATACTGACAATCATATACATACGGTTTTTCCATTTTTCCGTATAAAGCATATATGCCTCTGTTTTGATACCCTCTTATGATTTGTTCTGCAAGATCTCTTGACGCTGTTTCGTATTCTCCGTCTTTTACTCTATACCCATATTCATTTTTTGTTTGTTCTTTTATTTCCGCAGGCAAAACATCCATCCACGCTAAATTCTCATATCCTTCCAGCTCGTAAGACTGATAATAAGGCATGATCATCTTTACGAAATCAAGGATTTGTTCATCCGTATACTTTGACAAATCTTTTCCGATATTTGCCGTGCTTAACGGGCGTGCATTTAAAGCCCCCAAAGAATATGTAGATGCGTTTGCTGCAGAATCAGTAAGGTATATTGCGTTTTGTTGCCCGTCTTCTCTGAACACTGTGAATCCGAATCTACTTGTTCCATGGAAAAGTCTTGGCGTATTGTACCCCGCGTTCCGCGCCGCCTGCTCCACAAGCCGCGCCTGCGTCTCTTCATCTCCGTTCTCCACCGCCGCCATGTACTCGTCATCCAGCGCGCGGCTGTAATTCTTTTTGTCATATGCTTTTGAGTACATTTCGTAATACGGCTGATAATCATAATCCGCTTGTACGATTTCGTAGTCGTATTTCGGTTTATATCCCGGTTTTACTCTGTCGTAGTATTTATTGATTTCCGTTCCGCTCTTTGGCACCAGAAGGATATATTCTCCCTTACGCGGCGCATATTTTTGTACAGATATGTTAGCCGGTACTGCTTTGCCGTATTCAGATCCTTGTTCCTGCTTATATTCTTCCGCACTTCCTTTCGGCATGTATCCGTGTTCCTCAAGGTCTTTCAGCACATTGTATTTGCTTACGGTCGGATAAAGATACGACAATCTTGACGGCATCAGATTATGTCCAAATCCTCCGGTACCCTTAAATCCTTCACTGCGTATGTTTTCGATCTGCTGTGCCACATCGCCGTTTCTTCGCAAATTTAGTTTGTGAGCGGAATAAAGTCTGTAAAACTCGTTTTCTGTCAATTTTTCTCCTGCATCACGCTTGTCCTCCAGCGCCCGCGAATAATCCGCAACCACTGCATCTCCGAGATAAAGCGTTTCATATCCGTTTGAATATTTTTCCGAAAGATCCCCTCTGTAATCGCTGGTGAACATTACCCCCCGCGTATCGGATGACGGACCCGTATTGCGCTTCAATTCCGGGTTTTCATATCTGCGTTGTACGTCTCTTGCTTCTATTTCTCCCGCCGTATTTTGATAAGCATATCCCGTGTCATAAATGTGAGGAATATTATACGTCACTTCCGATCCGAACCATGCATCTCTATATTCCGCGAATTTTCTCGCCGGAACGGTTTTCAATATTTCTTTAACTTCTTTTTCGTATTCACGTTTTGCTTGTTCTATTTCTTCTTCTGAATACAATTCACCGTTCCTTGAATAATTGAATATAAAATAATTTTGCGATGCATGATTCATCAAATCATACATTTCTTCTCCGTATCTATTCCACCTTCTAAAACGGAGTACTCTATCTACAAAGGCACTGTTTTCATACTCTCGATGTTCTTCCAGACTTTGCCATGTTCCTTTGCTTGCCCCGCTCGCAAAGCCTTCTTTTGTTTGAATCAGGTGCTGAATCTCGTGTAACAGAACCGATTTCAATTCTTTATAATCGTTCTCGGCATCGACGATATCCAAATTAATTACAATATCTCCGTCCTGAACCATTCCTGCGATTCCAAACACACTTCTTTTTATGATGATGGTTTCCTTCGGTTCGATGTATACATTAATGTTTCTCAATGCGGGATATGCTTCGTACAGTTTAGGATGCTCCAAAATTCTATCCAATGTTGTATGGTAATTTGTTGCTTTGGCTACACCGTCTGCGTTTATTTTTAATTCCGAATTATCAATTTCGTATCTCCATTTGCCGTCAAGTCCGCGCCCCCATCCGGTTTGCCTCCAGATAGTCTCAGCGTCTTCCCCTTCCTTTTCCATTTGAATTGCTTTTTCCAGCATATCATGGTCCGCCGTTTCGCTTCCTACGCCGGCATAGGAATAGCTCGTACCATCTTCCCTTATCGCCTTTTTAAACTGCGGGATGATCCCGTCCTCACTCGTATCCGCCAGGTCTCTCGCAATGGCGTCGCGTTCCCGCATTTCCTTCTCCAGCTCGGTCTGAATGTATTCCTCGGTGTCCATCTGCTCCACGCGCACGTTGCCGTTCCCGTCAACGGTCCTTACCGGCACCGTATCCGGAATGAAAAACTGCACCGGTCTGTGCGGCGCGTAATGCCCCTCGGCATCAACGAGCCGGAAATCAGCCAGCAGCTTATAATAATTCTCATGTCCGGCGAATTTCTCATACGCCGGCGTCCAGCCCTTCGCCTTAATCTCCGAAAGGTATATGTCCGCCGCCAGCTTCGGGATGTCGTCCGCCGTATACGTTTTACCGTTAAACGTCGTCGTGCCTGTAAACGCCTCTCCGGTTTTCTTGAATTTATTTTCCGCCTTGATGATATACGAGGAGAAATCCACGTGCACGGTTTCACCCTTGGCGTTCTTCGCCTCGTTCTCGCCGTTATAGTTATGGGCATACCGCGCCCCGCGGTACCGTTTTTCGGGGTTATCCGTTTTATCGTGGAACCCGATAATCATAGATACCCTTTCGTCGTCGAGCAGCTTCCATATATGGTTATCGCTGTACCCCACGCATATGGTACCCACGCTTTTGCTGTATTCCCGGTCCATTGCGATCATAAACGCCTCGTCGGGGTCAATGCCTTCTACCTTGTCATAGATCGGCTCTCCGTCCTCATCGAGGCCGGCGTTTTCTCTGGTCAGCTCCTCGTTGATGCTGCCGTCCGCGTTCCTAAAGATATGCACCGCCGGAATCAGGCTTGCGTTCTGTTTTCCCCTCATCAGGCCGAACAGCTTCAGCGAGGCCGGCACCTTAGTGTACTCCTGATGGTAATACCCCTTTGCCGTCATATCCAGAAAATACTGCACACGGTCAAGGAAGGTGTACATCTGAAAATCGCTGTTGCTCTGCCAGCGGATGCCGCCGGCCTTGCGCACCGCGGCCGGTTTGTCCGTCATTTTAAGGATATCGCCCCAGTAAACAATCGGCGTCTGCTTGGTTTTGTATCCGCTCACGCCGCCCTGCATATTGAAGGTCTTATACAGCTCGTGGTTTGCCTTGGCAATATTCTGCGTGGCCACGCTGCTGTAGAGCGCGTTTGCCGGCAGCCGGTACCGGCTCTGCAGCTCGTTCACGAGCGATTTATAAACGCGCATATTCAGCGTAATGCTGCCCTTCAAAGCGGCATTGATCGCCTGCGGCGTCGCAGCTTTTGCAGCCGTGCGCTTTTTCTTCGCAGTCTTGTTGGCGTTTTCAATCTCCTCATTCACCAATTCGAACACGGCATTATAAAACGCGTTCTGTTCTTTTTCCGACATCACCGCGTCCGCCGGCGTATAATCCGCTGCCGCGATATCGATCTTCCCGAATTTGTAGGTAATGCCCTGCGCCTGCATTCTCTCCTCGATCTTGTCCAGCGCCTCGTTCCAGCCGAGCTTTTTCTTCGCCTTGTTGCCGTCCACAAAATCCCTGATGATCGTGCCCTCTCTCTGCCGCGCCTGCTCCACGTAGCAGATGGCGCACGGGATCTCATGCCCGTGATTCTTCAGGATATCATATAAGATCTCCTTCTCATGCTTTCCGAGCTTTTCGATGCCGAGCTCCTCAATCACCCGTTCCTTTACGATCACGTCAATGGCGTCAAACAGGGCAATACCCTTTTTGCACATGCTCGCCAGCTCCGCGTTATATTTATAACCGCTCTGCGCCTTAAAGATCTCAAACGCCCGGTCTTTCCCCACCTTTTTATCCCACGCGTTCAAAAACTCGCTGTTGATGTTTCCGCCAATCTTTTTCCAGATATCGATGATCTTGCGATACCGTTCCGTCGCCGTGCTCTTCGGCAGCGTAGCTGCGTCGGTCCATGCCTCGTCAATCAGTTTTTCATGCGCGCCGCTTTCGGCAAAGGCAAGGCTCTTTTTAATCACGTCCGCGCTGTCTCTGATTACCTTTTCCTCTGCCTCCTTCGTCATAGCCACGCTGAATTTGGTCTCTCCGCCGTTACCGGCGCCGCCCTGTGCCTGCACGTAACTGAGCGTGCCTTCAAAACGCGCCACCCAGCCGGCCGCGGTGTCCACGTCCTCCTCCAGCGCCGTCTGTACGCGCTTATCGTAGCCGAACGTCTGTTTAATGTATCCTCTTACGCCGTCGTAAAAATCCTTCAGGTGAGGCAGCGAGTCTCCCCATGCCGCCGCCGCTTCTTCGTCGTTTGCGGTCTGCTGGCGGAAACTCTCCGCGCTCATGAGCGTGCCCATATACTGGCAGGCGATCTCCTCCGCGATCTCGTCCGCCGTATAGCCCACTTCCTCAAGCTCGTCCACCATCTCCCGGTATCCGTCGGCATCCTTCGCCTTCGCGCCCTCGTTGATGCCGTCGATCATCTCCTGGGCCGCCTGTCTGCCGTCCGGGCCCTGCTTTTTGAGCCAATGGAACAGCTCATGGTACGCCGTCAGATCCAGCACGTTCTCCTGGTTCTTTCCCGCGTTCAGCGCGATCACGATCACGTCCGTGCCCTGTGTGTCGGTATAGTTAGCGCCCAGCAGGCGGTAATCCTTGAGCCGGGTGCGCTCCCATAAGTTATCAACAACGATCAGGCTGAGCTCATGCGTCTGGAAGAAACGGTCCAGCACCTGCAGCATATTCGTCTGGGCCTCGGTCATCTTCTGCGTGCCGATCCTCGTCACGCCCTTCTGTACCTTATATTCCGCCGCGCCCGCAGCGTACATGGCCTCGATCTCTTTATTTGAGATCGCGTAATCCGTTTCCACCTCCACGGTATCCCGGCTGCGCATAACGGTACCGGCCTTATACGCCTCATAGGCGTCCTGCAAAAACACCTCCACCGGCGTATCCGTATTCTGCGCCAGCGCTATCACAAGGTTCGCCGCCGTCGCGCTCATCTTCACGTTATAATCCCCGGTGCCGCGCATCATGTCGGCCACGGCCGTATAGATCTGCTTGCCCTTGATGCCGTCCTTCGTTTCGTCAAACGTGATGTTGTCCAGGTCGTCCGTCGCGCCGCTCTCGTCCACGGTCACCTTGATCTTGCCGTCCTCGATCCCGGCAATGCCCTTCACCTGCACCTGCCCGTCCGCCGTGCTCGCCTTCACGCTCTCTGTGATCAGCTGCGCCGTTTCGCCGGTCTGCACCGCGTCCGCGCTCTTTTTCAGCACCTCGCCCTGGGCCTCCGCGCGCTTAAATTCGTCCGCGTGAACCCACTTTTCCAATTTCTTTTTGATCTTCTGGTTGATCCTGCCCTCGCTGGCCGTCTCCAGAATTTTATTGCGCAGCTCTCTCGCCGCGCTGTAATTGTCTCCGCTCAGCTGGTTGTTGATGTATTCCACCGCCGCGTCGTTGGTCGCAATGGTTCTGAGCGTGCTGTACGCCACCTTATCCTGCGTCATAAAATCGACGTAGGCCTGCGCCACCTTGCCGGCCTCGCTCTCGTGCAGGCCCGCCTCCTGCAGCATACCGTCGATCTGCTTCACGGTATTTTCCGTTCCGGCCTGCTCCACCGTCGTTTTCACGGTCCGGCGGAAACGTTTTTCGTAATCGTCGAACGCCTGCAGCGTCGCGCGGCCCACTTTATAGCTGCCGCTCTTGTCGGTAAGCCCCTCGGTCTCCTTGCTGCCCAGCGTTTTTAATACGCCCTGCACGCCGCCCTCGGTCTCCTTGCCCATCTGCCGCACCGCGCGTCCGATGTTGGACGTCTCCGTCCCCACTCTGGCGTTTACCACAGCCGCGCGCGAGCCGAAGCCCATGCCGCCGCTCATCGCGCCCACGAAGAAATCTTGGGCGAGCTGCAAACCGAAATCTCTGGCGTACTGTTTTCTTGCCTTCTCCTCGCTCATACCTTCGGCCATCAAATCCCGCACGGTCCGCTGGAAGTTGCTGTACCCGCCGTTTACAAGGTAGTCATACGCCTCGTTTGCGATATCCGTGAAAAACTCTTCCGATCCTTCGGTAAATGCCGATTTCAGAAAATTGATAAATCCCTTCTTCCCGATAAAGGACCCCACGTTGGACGTATCCACGCTCAGTCCGCGCAGGTTTTCCAGGCTCAGATGCTCAAACAGCGTTTCAAACACGCCCGCTACAACGCCGGTGGTAATGGCTCTGCCGGTCGGCAGGCCGTTATCCAGCGCCTCGTTATAAGCGTCCGTCGCCGCCGAAAGGCCCAGCATCACCTCGCCCAGATGTCCGCCGGTGCCCATGGCCACCGCGCTCTCCAGCGCGGAATCGGCCGCCGAATAGATCAGCGTGCCCAGCTTGCCCAGCGTCTTTGCGCCCTTGCCCTGAATGCCGATCCTGTTGGCCGTGGCCTCTATCGCCGTAGAAATAAGCGCGGTCTCCGTTTCATTTACCGCCCGCGCGCCTTCATTGAGCAGCGAATAGCCCGTATGTTTCTCGCCCGGCGCCATCACCATACCCAGCGCGCCGGCAATGCCTCTTACCGGCACCGTCGCCACCTTCGCCGCCTCCGCAATGATCGGATGCTTTGCGGTAAATTCCTTCACGTCTCCGATCAGCGCGTCCATGCCTTCGCCGTTTCTCGCATTGATGTAATGCAAGATCTGTTCGTCGGTATAGCCGCGCTTTTTCAGCTCGTTCTTCGCCGTATTCTCTCTTACGCTGCTCTGCGCGTAGGCTACCTCGGCCGGGAGAGATCCAAGCCATGAGTCTCCGTTATTTTGCCCCAGCACCGTCGTTCCGCGGTTCGCCTGATTCGTTACGTGCTCCTTATAGTAATCCTCAAACAGATCCAGGTCTCCGTTTTCCGCCGCCTCAAATACAATCAGGTTTTCCCCGATCAGCGCCTTGCGCGAAAGCAAATATTCCTTCGTTGCCTTCGCCTCGTTCTGCGCCTTCATCGCTTCTTCGCGCTGTGCCCGGTAAAGATCGTCCTCTCTGCCGTCTCTGCGTCCGGCGTAGCTCGTGCTTGTCTGCGCCCACTGATTTTGCAGCGCTTTGATCTGCTCGTCCTGCGCCGCGATCTTGGTATCCAGCTCTTTGTCGTACTGCCGCAGCAGCGTGCCCTTGCTCGGCACCGCGTCCACCCTGTCCGCCGGATTATTGAGCTCCGCGCCGAACTGTTTTTCCATGGCGTTCGATACGCCTGTCCACAGCCCGCCTTGCCGGCTCATCTGCAATGCCCTATCAGCGGAAAACGGCGTTCCCGTTTGGGCCGCCGTGATCATACTTTGTCTTATTCTTTCCTGTTCTTTCTGATAATCCGCTGCCCGCTGCATATATCCGGCATCGAATCTCGACGCACTCACCCCGCCGGAGCCGCCGCTTTGCTGGTTATCTTTTTTCTTTTTCTGATCCGCTGCGCTCTGTAGTTTCGATGCGCTGAATCTGTCGATATTACTCATTTTTCCATGGCCCCCGTTCGCACGTTTACTTTCTTGCCTGTATTATTAACTGATATCGCGTTTCCGGTTTTTGCGTCAAGTTTCAATATCCAGCCGTTTCTGTCCGCATCTGCCGCAGTAATCGTTACTACCCCGTTGCTCACTGTGTGGCTCAGATAGGTCAGCCCTCGTCCGGCAAAATTGGAATCCTCCGGCTTATTCGGATTTATATTTAAGAGATTGCGCTTATATGCCTCTATATCAAATCCGATTTCGTTTTCATCATCTTTCTGCAGATCGTCCCCACTGTCATAAATATCCTTATATCCGCTCCCGCTTCTGCTTCCGCCGGTGCTGCCTCCGTACAGCCCCGCCATGGTGGCGGCCTTCTGTGCCTCAAGCAGATCGGTATTCACGCCCAGCGCCAGCAGTTTGGAATAGTCATACACCTGCGCGTACTGCAGCGCCTCTTCCAGCGCGTCCCGGCGCTGCTGCGTGCTCACGTCCACGCCGAGGTCTTTCAACTTGGAATAATCCCCGTACTGCGCGTACTGGAGTGCAAACTGCCACATCCGCGCCTCGTCCTCCTGCGTCCATTCGGTCCGCTGCCGGTCTCTGGTCTCCAGCTCCCACGCCCGGTCGAGCGACTCTTTGTTTTCGTACTCGCCGGTATCGATCCCCAGCCCGTTCAGGCCGCCGTAATCGCCGTACTGCGCCGCGAGCTGCGCCTCGTTCATTCTCCGGTTATAATCCCGCTCTTCCTGCTGCAGATACATCTGCGACAGCGTCAGGTTACGGTTTTGCTCGTCCTGATACCTCGCGTATGCGTTTTGCGCCAGCTCCGGCACCATATCGTTTACGCCCTGTAAATATTGGTTGTATGCTTGACCTGCGGCCATGGCGCCGTAGCTGTTGCCGTACCCGCCGGTGAGCTGCGCGGCCTGCGCGGCCACGTCCTTCGCGGCGAGCTGCCCCTGCCGAATCGCTGCCTCGCGGGCCTGCTGATAAATAGGATCCACATTCTGATCATACTGGAACCGGTTGTTTTTGTACGCATCAAGATATTTCAGGTAGCCTTGCGTAGGCGTCAGCCCCTCGCTGCCTGTCTGCCCGGCGGACGTATTTGCCTGCGGCACGTCCGGCGCCAGCCCGTTTTCCGCCCGCAGGGCTGCCCTTGCTTCGTTCAACCCTGCCTGCCGCGCCTCGCCCTCCATCCTGAGCGCGTTTTCCATGATCTCTTTAGCGGTGTATTTTTTCGTCATCCTTTTGCAACTCCTCTATCATTTGTTTCATTTCTTCCAGTTCTCTGTTGAGCTTAAACACCAGTTCCCGCAGCACCCGCGTCGTTTCCTCTGCCTGCTGCTCCGGCGTCATCTGTGCCTGATCCTTGATATCAACGTACATAGTCTCCCGCGTCCTCCGTTTCCGTTGTTATGCTGTATATCACCGTATCTCCTGTGCCGCTCAGTCTCAGTTTGTAGATATCAGCCCGCCGCGCAGGGCTCCACGCCACCCGATAAGTGCCCGCTTTGCCCCGATTTTCGCACCTGAGCATCTCTCCGTTCTCTGCCCCGTCAAACTTTGCCTGCACTTGCAGCGTCGCTTCCTGCCCGCTTTTTGCCCTGATCTGCAGTACCCTGATCCGTTTCTCATCCGGTTCGTCCAGTCCCAGATTGCCTGTTTCTCCGTACCATGCAAAATCCGGCTCGTCCACGAGCTCCTCTTCCAGCGCCGTGCCGGTCACCACAAAATCATCAAACGAATACGTACTGGTGATTGGTTCCAGATCCGCCGGTTTCTCGTTGCTCACATAAACGTACTCTGCGTCGTAGGCATTCGCTGTCTCCGCGCTTATGAATATGCCCGGCACGTCCAGCGCGTCCAGCAGCTCCGCCACGGTTTCCGCACCCAAGTAAGCCGCCATTTGCGCAAGCGAATATAATAAGAGCATTCTCGTTATGGCCTTCGCTGCGATCCACGTTCCCGGATTGCTCCGTTTATACTCCGCGCTCTTTTCCTCATCATACGCCAGCTCCACGCCCATTGCCGTATTGTTCGCTTCTCCGCCGATCACCAGCAGATTTGTCTTATATCTCACCGTGCAGGCAATGCCGCTCACCGCCTCGTTTTCACGCGTCCACAGGCCCGTCCAAGTATCATACACAAACGTGCTTCGCTCCCCGTCCGCCATCATGCTGACGTAATATTTTCGCCCGTCGCTGCCGCCCACGGCCTGCGTCCATTTATCGTAGCCCAGCCCCTCGCTGATTACTGTTGGATATGCGAACGGGCTGATCCTCCTTACGCCGTGCGTGCTCTTGTAATAAGCAACGTTGCCGATCACCGCAAGGCTCTTTTCGCTCCCCGCCTGCACGCCGAAATCGTCAAACGGCACAAGTCTGAACGCGGACGGCACCCCGCCGCTCATTACAAAAATTTTGTCCTGCTTAAAAAACAGCACGTACTCCCC
>JAFXMP010000082.1 GCA_017530275.1 Clostridia bacterium
AACTGAAAGCCTGCATCGAGGACTACATCAGCCAGTACAACACCGTCCGCCCCCACATGGCGCTGGGTTACGAAACTCCGGCGGCTGTGTTTGCCGCAAGCTTCTCCGCCAGCGCCTGATCACGCCTACCGACGCCCTGAAAACTTCATCCACGGTTCCCTTGACAACGGGGCCCTCCGGTGCGGTTTTCAGGCCAATGGGCCAACCCCGCGCTTCGCTTGGATTGGCCTGGCGGACAGCCTAACCGCACCGGACGCCCATTGTCAAGGGACTTTCGCGGATGAACTTTTCAGGGCTGCTTGCCGCCACCTAACGTGCCGTCTGTTCACCAATGATTTTTTGCTGGTGGTCTTGACATGGGGGCCATTATAGTATTAATCCTGTCAGAAAGTGATAATAGAGATTATACGTGACTGGTTTGTAACCCTTTCCCTTCAGCCACATGCAGGAAACATCCACGAAGGGAGATTTAGCTGTCAGCTCTACATCCGCACGCCCAAGAATCACCTTTTCATGGGAAAGGACAACCGGATCGTAGATATGAAGAACCGGATTCGCGGGGATAAGATTCTCACAAACCATCTCTTCAAATATCGTATCCAGCGTCCGGAATGTCCGTTCCATGAAATCGCCTTTTCTATTGAACAGGCGTTCCTGCGTAAAGATCCGGTCGATGTCCTCTTCCGTAACTTCAGTAATTTCCTTCCCTCCGATCACAGGGAATGTATATATCTCAAGCCCCTGCCTTGTCCATTTCCTCGTACTTTTGATGAAATTCTGGCGTTCAAGCCACTCCCGGGCATAAGCTTCAAATGTCATGGTATAGCATCCTCCGAATCAGCCGTCTTATTTCAACCTGATCTTCTGGTTCGGATTATTCGCCTTGTCCGGATACAGATATTCAGCCTCGCCTTTTTCAATCATTTCCTTCACGATGAGACGAACTGAGTCTGTCAGCTTTGCATATCCCAACTGCGCAGATAGTTCTCTCATAGAGAGGTCATCTTGCCTTAGTGCAACAGTAATAAGCTGTTTCAGTTCAGTCTTTGTCCTGCGGCTGCTTCTTCTCCTCTCCGTCCGGGCAGGCTGCTCAACAGGTTCTTCTTCACGCAGAAAGACGGGTTGTATCGGAAGAATTACCCGGAAATACGATCTGCTTTCATCCGTTTTGAACTCAGGCAATGCGGAACCATTTTGCCTCATTGCATTTATGATCAGCGGAATGCCTGTGTTCCTTCCCTCTACCAGTTTCAGTTCTTTCAGGAAGTCCCCGATCCGTCTGTTGCGGTATCTGCTGGAAATCAACACGCGGTTTGCCAGATCTTCGTCGGAAATTGAAACGTCCGGACCAGGAATGCTCAGGATATCCATCGTTTCAGGAGTCACTGTTACAGTTACAGGCTCATGGATCTGATAGGATCTGTGGTAAATGGCGTTGCTGAGTGCCTCCTCCACCGCCCTGTATGGCCAGTTAAATACACGAACAGCTTCTGCCTGATCGGGAACCTTCGTCACATATTCCTCAATGATAGAGTTCCTGATATACGCAAGGGCATCCCGCAGCTGCTTATCCAATGGACCTTTGAATGTTCTTTCCCTCATCCCAATCCCTGTCGGATCAGGTTTTATAACGACCTCTATCTGGGAATACGGGAAGAAATCCTCCGGGCTTTCGTTAAAAAACATCAGACCCACATTGACTGGTTTTCTGTATTCTGAAGGTCCTCTAACCAGCTTCATGTCTGTGGCTACAGCTTCTGCCGGTCTCGTCAGAGATCCTGCATATAGCTCGCTGTCCACGGCATGGAGGAACTCTGTCATCAGGCTGGACCGCATATCTGCCACATCTGCATGAGGGTTTATCCGATCATCATACGGTACATCACGGGAAAGACTGATCAGCTCACGTTCTTCCCTTGCGTTTGCACGGATGGTATTGGACATTTTTCGGATATAGTAAACCTTCTCGCTCTTCTTTGAAGCTCCCTCTGAATTCAACATTATTGGGCATTTATACGGTCTATCATCCCCTCCGGGAGCCCAAATAATCAGAATATCCTTCCCCTCATATGTCACGGGTTCGACGACTGGAAGATACCTTGGTTCAATCAGATTGCATTTATTCAGCAGCTCCTTCTGTATTCTGTCAATGGAGCCCTTGTTTAATCCTGTGACCGGTATCTTTGGCATACCGTTTTCCTCTGCGATTCCCACAACGATATAGCCGCCGCCAGAGTTGTCGATATCATTAGCAAATGCGGTAATGGAGTGGATGATGGGCTCGGGATCCCAGTCAGCTTTATACTCAATGCGCGTGCTTTCCACAACACGGCTATCAATGAGTTCTTTAACATTAATCGGTAATGCCATAACGTCTCCCTCTGCTTTCCCTTAAGGTGTCCTTTCGAGTGTCCCTTAACTGTCCCTTATCATATCAAAGGGACACTTGTTTGTCAATGCTCTCCGTAAAGGACAGAGCATTTTTTACGGAAATCCTCGGAGGAGAAATAGAGGAACGCAGAAAAACAGAGGAACAGTACAGACTCCATCTCCATAGATATTGTTGCTAATCAAAAGTTGCAGTCATATATCTTGTGGTATGTACAATATCATTCAGGCAGACGCGAAGCTGCCTGTACCTCCCGTAATTACCAGTGTCTTCCCTTTGAAAGCATCTGTAATATTGTTCATAACGAAATAGTTTCCTCTCTTTCCAAGCTCACAGTTTGAGCTATTGTTTTGTGCTCTCGTTGTTTGGGAGCTTGGGGTATGGTTCAGCCATCCTTCACCCCAGATTTTGCATTCCTCAGCAGGATGTAAAAGAAAACAATTGCCTGCCACCCGTCTTAGCTTGAAACATGGCAAGGCAAGCATACGTCCAAGAGGTGAAGCGAAGACTCAGTACTGAAAGAGTAAGAACTTTTCATAGTCTCCAGAATCTCATTCCAGACGCTCTAAGCTCATCCATCCGATAGAGGCTCTTGACATCGACAAGAACTTTCTCTTCATCCTTTAATTCTTCCTTGAACAGTTCTTTCAACTGCATCACTGACATATTCCGATATTCATTGTGTCCGACAGCAATGAGGACACAGTCTGCCTTCGGTATATCTTCCCAGCCGACAAGTTCAACACCATACTCATGTTTTGCAACATCCGGATCCGCCCAAGAATCTGTTACAATCGGTTCAATACCATATTCCTGGAGACGATTAATAATATCCACAACCTTACTGTTGCGAGTGTCCGGACAATTCTCTTTAAAAGTCAGACCCATAATTACTACGGTTGCCTTTTTCGGAGCCATTCCAGCTTCAATCATTTCTTTAATAGCTGCGTCAGCCACAAATGCACCCATACCATCATTTACCTGACGACCATTGAGAATAATCTGGCTGTGATAACCGAGCTTCTCAGAGATATTGGTCAAATAATAAGGGTCTACGCCAATGCAATGGCCGCCAACGAGACCAGGCTTAAAGCCCAGGGCATTCCACTTGGTATTCATGCCCGCCAGTACTTCATCTGTGTCAATCTTCAGTTTATCGCAAATGATTGCAATCTCGTTCATAAAAGCAATATTGATATCACGCTGGCTGTTCTCAACAACCTTTACTGCTTCCGCGGTCTTGATGTTAGAAACAGGGAATGTGCCAGCCTTGATAACGATATCGTAGACTTTCTTAATTTCATGAGCGGATTCTTCATCCATGCCAGAAACAACCTTACGGATAGACGTCAGGGTATGTACACGATCCCCGGGATTGATGCGTTCTGGACTGTATCCAATCTTCCAGTCCACACCACACTTAAGTCCGCTTTCTTTCTCTATAATTGGAATGCAAATATCCTCTGTAACGCCAGGATATACCGTTGACTCAAACACTACTATAGTCCCAGCAGAAAGATTCTGGCCAACAGTGCGAGACGCACCTTCCACAGGACGAAGATCAGGTGTGTTGTCATCGTTCACTGGTGTAGGTACAGCCACAACAATAAACTTCGCTTCCTTCAAGCGGGTAGGATCAGCAGTGAAATCCACCGTCGTATTCTTAATAGCTTCACCAACTTCATTAGTGGAATCAATACCATTCTTGTATTCATTAACACGCTTCTCATTAATATCAAATCCGATGACTTTAATATGCTTCGCGAACTCTACTGCGATAGGCATACCAACATAGCCAAGGCCAACAAGGGCCAGCTTTTCAGTACCAGAGATAAGACCTTGATAGATGTTGTTGAACTGCATTTTACCACTTCTCCTTCGGAATTTACCTGTATGTATTTGAGTAGTCTTAAACCTTAATCACTTTCTTAAGCTCATCGACGACTAAATCGATTTCTTCCTTGGTCTTATATGGATCCAAAGGAAGACTTAAAACAGTATCACATAGTCTCTCCGTTACAGGGCAATCTGCAACCGCAGAATCTGTTCCAGCGAAAGCCTCTTGCAAATGCATCGGCTTTGCGTAGTAAACCATAGAAGGAATACCTGCATCCTTCAGCTTCAACTGGATAGCTTTTCGATCCACATTCTCCGGCAACTGCACTGTGTACTGTGCCCAGGAGCTATAAAAACCACTCTTGATATCTGGTAATACAAGCCCCGTATCCTGCAAACATTCCGTATACCAACCGGCTACTTTATTAATGTCATCCAACTCATAATCGACAAAAGCATTAAACTTCGGAAGAAGAATAGCAGCTTGAAGCGTATCCAATCGACTGTTCTTTCCTAGACGGATATTGTTATATTTCGCATTTGGATCATTAGGATTACTAGTATCCTTACCATGTACACAAATAGAGCGGATCAAGTCAGCCCACTCGTCATTGTCAGTAAAAATTGCTCCTCCATCCCCATAGCATCCCAGCGGTTTTGCCGGGAAGAAAGATGTAGTTGAAATGTCACCGAAAGAACACGCCATCTTTCCATTAATGCTGCCACCAAAACCCTGAGCCCCATCTTCAAGTAGGAGAAGATCATATTTTTCACAGATAGTCTTAATCGCAGGATATTCTGCAGGAAGACCGAAAAGATCAACCGCTACTACAGCCTTAGCTTTATATTTACCCTCTGTAATAACCTTCCGAATTGCATTTTCCAGTTTCACTGGATCAAGATTATATGTTCGCTCATCGACATCCACAAAGATTGGTGTTGCTCCTTCATCAGCAGGGCACTCACCAGAGGAGAAGAAGGTAAAGTCAGGAACGAACACCGCATCTCCTTTTCCAACGCCCCAAGCTCTCATGGCAATTGTTATTGCATCAGTGCCGTTCGCGCAGGTTATACAATGCTTCACTCCCACATACTCAGCCAGTACCTTTTCCAACTCTTTCACTTCCGGCCCATAAATGAAGTGTGCAGAAGAGGCAACCGATACCATCGCTGCATCGATTTTGTCCTTCAAAACCTCATACTGTTTTGGTAGATCTCTAAATTGCATTACTTGACCTCCTACTTCTTTTCAAACGGCTTTGCAGGATTACCCACAACAGTTATTCCATCCGCAACAGACTTCGTGACTGTCGCACCCATTCCTACGAAGCTCTTAGCTCCGAGGGAGATTCTGTTTCTAATTACAGCATTAATCCCAATATAAGCACCTTCTTGCGCGTCAACAAATCCGCCGACTACTGCTCCCGCAGTGATTTCAACATTTTTATGTAAATGAGCATCGTGTCCTACATGAATCAGAGCATCTATTTTTACCAAATCTTCTATAACGGTATTTCCTCCTGATCCTCTTGAGATGTTGTCGTGTGCACCAATTTCCACATCATTTCCAATGATGACCTTTCCCAGAGAATAAATGCGAATTTTATTGCCATCTTCATCATTTGCCATGGTAAATCCGTTAGCACCGATTACTGCTTTTTCATTAATAATAACGTTATCGCCAATAATGGCATTCTTGACTACTGCCCCGGCATATATACGCGCATTATTCCCTATGGCAACTCCTGGACCAATTACAACTCCAGGTTCAATAACGGCATCTCTTCCAACCCTTGCATTCTTACTAATAAACACCCCATTAGGCATCGTCTCATAGCCAACAAGAGAATTCTCTCTTTCCTCTTCGGTAAAGAACTCTTCCGTAAACTTCGCATACGCGCCCTGGGGATTATCAGAAAACACAAAACAATGTTTCCCCATAATTTCATCCGGTACTTCGAGGCCCTTTTCTGCAAAAACAAGGCATTCCTGCACATCTGATAGGGCTGCTATAAGCTGTCCTACTTTCTTGGATACAAACATTGCAGTGTTCGAACGCGGCTCTCCTATATATGAAGCGCCAGTTATCGAAAAGTCTTTTATGGAAGAATATCTACTTGTTCTTATTTCCATACTTATTCCTTTCCAACGATAAACACATAATTTGTTGTTGCGCTTCCGCCTATATTCAGCATCATACCGTTCTTTACACCTTCAACCTGATACCCACCAGCAGTTCCAGTAACCTGTTTGTACAAGTCAAGGAACATTCTCGCACCTGAAGCACCCACAGGATGCCCACAGCCGATAAGACCGCCAGAAGGATTAATTGGTTTATCCCCGTCAAAAGCAATCAAGCCGCTCTCTACTGCTTCATACTCATGCCCCGGCTCTGTTAGGCCGAACGCACTAATAGCCGCGTATTCAGAAGAAGTAAAGCAGTCGTGAGTCTCAAAGACATCAATGTTATCTACTGTCAAACCAGCTCTCTTGTAAGCATCCAGCACAGCCTGTCTCGTCCAAGGAAGGATGTACTCGCTTCTTTCATTGTCTACCATCTTCTTATCAAAGAGCATGGGAGCCGTCCTGTGGCCATAGCCCTTGATTACCGGCTTACCCTGACATCCACGGTCAGCCAGGAACCGCTCGGAGCATAACACCACGACGGCAGCACCATCTGTCACCTGTGAGCAATCGGAGACGCCAAGCTTACCGCCGACCAGCGGATTAGTATCTGTGCCTCTGGTGCTCGCCTGGTCATAACTCATGAACCATTTACGGGTCTGAGCGAGAGGATTGCGCTTGGCGTTGCTGTAGTTGATAACTGAGATCTTCGCCAGGGCATCCATGTAACGCTTCTCGTCCAGCTTCGGGTACTTCTTCAGCGTCTCATCAGCAAGCCTACCAAACAGTTTCGGGAACGGCAGTTCAATGCCTTTGCCTTCTTTCTCGTAGTAAGCAGCCCTGCCAAGAAAATCTCCGCCGAGCTTAGAGTCAACAGTCTTCATCAGCTCCCAGCCAACGACAATGGCTACATCGTATTCATCAGCACGGATTTTCGTAGCAGCTGCATCAATGGCTACTGAGGAAGAAGCACATGCAGCTTCATATCTCGCACTCGGCACGCCATAGAACGCTGGGTCAACTTCGGTCAGGAATGCTCCAAGGTGCCCCTGATCCACGTATTTCTCTGCAATAAAATTTCCAACAAAGCAAGCCACACGGTTGTCACCGTTAAGTGCCTTTAGATCATCAAAACTCAATCCAGCATGGGCAAGTCCATCCGCCATAACCTCTTTTAAGATGGCAACCATGCCCTTGCCTTCTTTTTTCCAGTTGCGCTCGAAATCAGTCTGAGCGCCGCCGAGTATGTAAACTTTGCTCATCTGATTTACCTCCCAGATTTGAAATACAGTCTGAAGTCGTACTTTGAAGGCTTCACTTCTGCGAGAAGCTCATCAATGTTGACTTTCTTACAAACATCAGGAAGATTTTCTCTGATGAGGGTAGGCACATCAGCCACAGTGGAGAGCGCCTGATACATCGCTAATGGCGGGCACCAGTTAAATCCCGTGGCCATTACATCGTCAGCTGCCTCTATCGTGTAACCCACTTCTTTAGTGGCATATAAGCTGTACACAATATAGTCCAGCAGGAAGTACCGGCAGATTTCCGCTTCCAGAGAATTGTTGTTAACCAGTCGCTCAAAGGCTTTCTGGTAGTCTCCCTCTGCGATATACTTCTTCATCTTATCGACAAACGGAAAGACATACGGAATCACATCACGATACAATCCTGTGTTGATATCCAACACCGTCTGGCGAACAAGTCCATTCTCATACTTGACTCGTTGATAAAGGCCACCACCGGATTTCCTTCCCAACTTCTTCTGCTCAATCAGCTTCTGCACAAACTCAGGAAGTACAAAAGTCTCGTGCGCATAGTCACGGGTGTTCTCATAAATGTTATCCACGATCGCTTTGTGGACATCCAGACCAACGAAATCAGATGTAGTCAAAGGAGCCATAGAACGTCCAGTAAAGGAACCGAGGATAGCATCGATGTAGTCGATACCGCCGTTATCTTTGAACCTTTCCGCATACCGAAGCGCCTCATTGATAAACTGGAAGCCAATACGGTTGCCGAGGAAGGCAGGAGAATCTTTGACCTCCACCACGGTCCGAATTAATTTATTGCTTAAGTACTCCTTCAGCTCTGCCTGCATTTCTTTGTCAGAAAAAGCAGTAGGTGTCAGCTCACAGAGTGACATGCTATAGGGCGGATTAAACATGTGAACACCAAAGAAGTGTTCTTTCAGTCCTTCAGGATAGCAGTTCGCAATATCTGTTATCGAAAGGCCTGATGAGCCGGTGCATGACACAGCATGCGGCTGCAGGGTTTTCGCAACCTGCGCAGCAATTTCTTTCTTAACTCCGATATCTTCTTTAGAACTCTCAAAAACAAGATCTGACTCTGCCACACACTTTTCCAGCATAGAGAAGTCAGCAGGAACCAGATTCTTCACAATTGCATCTGCCTTTACAGACTTCACAATACGGGGAATCGTTTTCTTAACTTTTTCAATATCGCGTCCTACACAGTAAACCTTTGCATCTCCAAAGCTTGCAAAGATACCTGCGACATTCGCACCCATAGTGCCGGTTACGCCTATTACTGTAACCGTTTGGATCTTCATCATGTTAGGTCTCCTTCACCAAATCTCCCTATAAAATCCATTGTGGAGCAGCTCTCAAGTGGAAGCTTCACCGGGCGATGCTCCGCAGCTGATTTATAAATTGCAAGCACAAGTTCCAATGCTCTCTTCCCAGCTTCTCCATCAACATATGGCTTGCGTCCGGTCTTAATCGCGTCAATCACATCTGCATAGAGTGGGGTGTGTCCATATCCGTATACGTTTGGCGGATTCTCCGCATAAGTAGCTTTGACATGTTCCGGATCGTCCAATCCATCTGCAAAGTCCCAAACTTCTATAATATTGTCGCTCGTCCCTGCAGCCTTAGCTGTGCCATGCTGACCGAAGATATAAAGAGTCTCTTCTAGATTCTTAGGATAAACATTTGTCGTTCCTTCGATAAGGCCATAGGAACCGTTGGAGAATTTTACGAGAGCCATACCAAGATCCTCAGCTTCAAGATAGGGATGCTCCAACTGATCTGTATATGCCATAACCTCATTCACTTCATTGCCCATCATCCACCGAAGAAGATCAATGTTATGAATACATTGGTTCATCAAACAGCCGCCATCCTGTGCCCAGGTTCCTCTCCATGGTGCTTGCTCGTAGTACCCTTTCCCACGATTCCATCGTACATGTGCCGCACCATGGGAAAGCCGACCGAACCGCCCTGCCTCTAGAGCCTTGCGGATATACTGAACAGATTTATTGAAACGATTCTGATGGTTTGCACATACAACGACGCCCGCTTCATGACCGGCTTTTATGATGGCATCAGCATCTGCGATAGAAAGCGCAATAGGCTTTTCAATAATCACATTGCAACCAGCAGCAATACAATCCAAGGCGATAGCTGCGTGCTTACCAGATTCCGTAGCGATTGCGACAAGCTCCGGTTTTTCAGCTGCAAGCATTTCTTTGTAGTCTGTGTACTTTCGGGTATACTCCAGGCCAAACTTATCGGACTTCTCCTTCATAATCTCCGGGAGAATGTCACACATTGCAACAAAATCCAGTTTATTATTCTTGGCTGCCTCAATGTGGTTTGGGCTGATACGTCCGCAGCCTATTAGTGCATATCTCACTTCATTTACCTCCACTTTTTTATACAGAAATATTCCTGTCCTTATTGTAGAAATATAAATATATGAAATATTTCATTAAGCCAGTTACTACTCCACCAACACAAAATCCCATTAAACCCCAAATTTGCATTAGAATCACAGAAATGGCAACATATCCGGCTACATTTATCAAAGAAATCCATATTTGACGTGTTATCTTGCTATATTTGAGAACCACTGGACTCATCATCGTATTTTGAACATTAATTACTGCTGAAAACAATGTTACTGGCACATATTTCATAGCATCATCCACAATTGCTGGATATAGTCTTCCAAGCAAAGGACGACTAATAATAATACAAGCAATATATCCTATTATTCCGGCTATCCAAGAAAACTTGTTCATCATCTTAACTGTTCCATCAGCCAACTTTTTTTTCTTTGAAAAATAGCTCAGTAAAACGCCAGATATAGGAAAAGTTGCCAACGATATACCCTTGCCTAAAAGTGTAGATACATAATATGTCGTTGTAATTAGTCCACCATATATAGGATATATGAAAAGTCTATCTATATAAGAAGATAACCCGCCTATCAAAGCTGCTACAATTAGGACTGATTCATTTTTTACTGATAATTTGAATAATTTTGTTCGTCTCCAAGGCTCTTTTGCAAGATCGGTTTTTAATAAAACATATATGAGATCCAAAAAGTAGCCCATGATATAAATCAAAATCCATTGCCCGGTTTTAACAAATAAATAGTATCCAAGAATATAACCAACAGCTAAAAAAATCTTCTGAATAAAGATTCTTCTATAGTTCAGCTGTAACCGAAACCCGACAGAATAATAGCCTTCTGAACAAATAAGTATTGTTGCTACCATTAACAACACAATCACTTCAGCTGTCCACTCTTTTGTATAGAAGAGTGAAATGGTAACAACCAATAAGGCATTCATTATCGAGAAGAATAACTGAATAATATTAAAGTCGCCCTGAACATTTTCTTCCTGATATTTAGAGTCCAATAATAAACGAACGTTGTTTAGACTTCCCGCTGATGTAGATGTAACAAATGTTAAAACACTAACAAGAGTAACAACCAATCCATAAGCTTCTTCACCTACATGAGCGTTAACCCGTGGCAAGACAATTAATTGTAGTACTATAAGCGGTACAGCATTGGCTAAAATATTCAAGATAATATCTTCGAGATATTTCCTGTTATTTTTTAGCAGTAAGAGAACCTTCTTCATCCTTATTTCCTCATGATCTTATGCTTATCGTCCATCCGATTTTAGGCTGATAATTCCGTTCTATTTTGAGAATTAGAAATAGAAATCAAGCATCCAAAAGCGAACCAACATTGCATATCTGATACATACGAACCTGTAAACATTGATTTTGCAAGCGCTGTAATAAAGAATGATACAAATGCGATTTTGAGTATCTTGTTTCCACTTTTCAGTATTTGATAATATGTTCTTAATACCTTGTATATAAGCCATGCAGAAAACAACCAACCAAGGAATCCAAATTGTATTATTATTTCAAGGAAGAAATTGTGCGGGTAAACATTTGCAGAAATATTGTGACTTCCAAGAATTATTCTATCAGCAAGCAGGCCTCTTGGTAAAACTGGATTTATTTTAATCACTTCAACAGCCTTATTGAATAATGCATCTCTTCCGGATAAACTATTCATTTGTCCAGAAATAATAAGAAGTATATTTCTTGCATGTGGGAAACGTTGATATAAGTATAAAAAAATGTTGTCAAAGGAAGAGGCGAATAAGATAACTAAAACAATCAGCAAACCCAACGCAATAAAACGTCTGTAATTTATCCGCCCATTAGGTATTTCGAAGATCATAAAGATCAGTCCAACCGCTATACAAAGTAAAGGCCCTCTTGCCCCAAATGTAAAGATAGCTATGGTCATAACTGATCCCGAGAAAACTCTCAGTATCTTTTTTTCCAGTATTCCATCTGCAACTGTAATAAATGCTGGCAATAACAGACCATATGAAAATGACATATAATTTTCCGTCATATCGAGTCCGACAGAAAAAACTATAATTGCATATAAAAAACCAATCCAATGCCAACTAGCCAAGCTTGAAAGGACCTTTCTCCAGTCTTTAATGTTTAAGGCTAGATAAAACCCAGTAAGGCATCTCCCATAAAAAAGCAGCACGTTTTCCTCGACAAGGACAGAGACTTCCGGGTAAAGAAGCACACTAATTCCAAGTAATAGTGCAAATCCAACCCCAGGAAGTAGAATCTGAGCGATGTTCCTTTTCTTGAAGGCATGCCAAAGGACGTATAGAAACACAAGAACATATAAACCATTTCGAATAAGTGAAACAGACCATTCAACACGTGTTATTTTTCTGACTATATCCGTAATAATAATCGAATACCACAATAAGTTAATTATTTCTTGCGAGGGATTGTCCCCTGCGGTACTCGAATTATATTTCTTAATTCTTATTGTCACTATTACTCTCCAGAACAAGTTTTTTTATATCGTCTAGACAAGATATCGCTTTGCCAAAGATTCATAATTCAGCTTTTTCTCTGCAATAATCTTTCCTTTTTCCTTCATGCTTACAAGAATGTTGGGTTCATCTATAATCATCCGCAATACGTTTTCAATACCTGAAGCATCCGTTTCATAAAATGCGGCATCTTCAAACAATTCTTTATAACCTTCGTTTACTAACGTCACGCAACCATCGCATATAGCCACCTGTGCCGTCGCAGAATATGTTCCTGGCTGCAGGTATAAATCCGTAGCTCCGAGTATTTGATTCTGTTCATCAGCTGTCTTCCATCCAAGAAAACTGATTCTTTCATCCTTTTCAATCAAAGGCACTAATGTTGATTTCATTTCTTCAGGAATAGAGCCATAGATAATCAATCTTAACCTCGCATCTCTTACACTAGAAAACCCCTTTATCACTTCTTCTGTTCTCTTACCTTTAACCATTTTGCCAGAATGAGCGCAGATAATCGAATCTTCGGGGAATCCAAGATCATTAATAATCTGTTTCCGATACATCTTCTGGCTGTCTTCTGAGAGCAGAATTCCGCCTAACGAAAACAATTCCATTTCGCTCTGCTTTAGATGATACATCTTCTGCAGGTATTCCTTCTCTGGGAATCCGACATATAAAACCTTTCTTATATATGGACGAGCTTTTCTAAAAAAGAAACCGTGAATATATTTATATGCGAACTTGGAAATTGGTGTCATCGCTGTGTTTTTAAAATTCTCATGAGAATCCATATAAAAAGGGATATTATATTTCTTTACATATTTTGCTACATCTATCATTTCATATCCGCAAACTCCATGATAAAGAATCGCATCCGGACGTATCTCGTTCAAGTATCTAGGAATAAACCTTGCCTTTTGAATTTTGCCTGTAATAAAATCATTTATAATTCTGTCATATCTTACTCTAATAAGTCTGACCCCATTCTCAAGTCTTACATCACATTCATTTGTTTTCGTAAGCGTACCATCTTTATACATCCCTATATCACTAATAAAAGTTACATCGTGCCCCGCCTTTGCATTCATATCTACAAGTACATTTTCCTGATATAACATTTTATCTGTGAAATGGCTTACCAATCCTATGTGTAGCACTTTCATAACTTCTTTGCTCCTATTATTACTTATGAACGCCGCAGTTATATTTTATTCTGAGAGAACAGATGATTATTCCTCCCCACAAGGACGAAAAAAACGCTATCCTCTTTCATTATTTCTGCTAATTTTAATACCCATTTTCCACCTTTTGATTCGCTCATAATATTTGGTGCAACAGCAAGTACTATTCTATGGTTGTCAGGTATATTCAGTTCTCTTCTTAAAGCAGTTGAATCGACAGGTTGGAAAGTATCCACATCTATGCCATTGTGTATAACATTAATGTATTTGTTTTTTAAAAATGAATAGCGAACTTTTTGGGCTAGCCATTCTGAAGGAGTAATTATTCTAACATCCATATCCTCAAGAAGCTTTCGTTTCATATCAAACATTTGCTTAGTTTTATCAAAAACCAGACTTCGGGGATAACCTTGGACAGAGGGGCAATTTCCACAACCATGCATATAATTTTCGCAGTCATATGTATGTCCACACTTTCCTGTATACATATATTCGCAGTGAAACGTCCATATGATCGGAATTCCTTTTTGCTTTATGTAAGACAAAAGAGGTTTAATATTTACAAAATACGCATGCAGCTCATGCATATGGATTAGTTCTGGCTGAAACTCCTCGATATAGTCTATTACGCGCTTAGTCGAATAAGGTGAGAAGCATCCATTGTAGCCTGTGATTCTTGAGAGACCTGCATGCAACTTCGTTTCCCAATCCAGACCGAATTTATAAATATTCTTTCCACTCACAAGTGGCCCTCTCCCATAACATATAGATGCTTGCCTGCCATTTTTATTTATTTCCGTATACAAATCATAGCAGATTTTCCCAGTTGAAGAATACTTACAATTCACATCAAGAAGAAGAATTCGATCTTTATATCCAGAAAAATCATATTCCTGGAGATACCTCTGGGCCATTGTTTTTTTTGAAAACTCTTCCTGTGCTTTTTCTGCTAATTCCTTTCGATTTAATTTTCTGCCGAGTGTTTTGTTGATTTGAATTCGTAAACTCTCAATATCTCCATAGGGAACAAAATCTTCCTCCCCTAATATTGACGTCTCTTTAGTTCCACCTGCATCGAAGCCAACCACCGGTGTACCACAGCATTGCGCCTCAACGCAAGTCGTCGGAAAGTTTTCCCTACTAGAACATATTGTAAAAACATCCGCCATTGAATAGTATTTCGCCAGAAGCGCTTGATCTGAAGTTTTGGGTATAATTAGATAGTTATCCGCCATGTTATTACCCTCCGCAATTGTTACTTTCTTATTCTTCTTTCAATTCCCAGGGCCTCAAACAGCTTAATTCCAATCCTGCGTATTCTCATATTATTTTTAAACTTTTCTGTGCATTCCGGCAAGTTATGATAGCTCCACAATTCATCTGCACTGATCTCCAGTTTTCTGGCAACTTCAGAGAATAGTTCCATACTTTCTTCTTCCGTCAGAGGCGGATTCTCAAGAATCTTAAGTGCTTCTTCTCGCGTTATTTGACCTGTAACAACTAAGCTGCTCAATTGAGCTCTCCGAATATCATGGCCAAACCGCGTAGGAACCCACCAGCCTTCAAGGAACTTCGTCAGCAAATCCTCAAAATGTTTCTGCCCGTATGCTTCATAGCCGTATTCTTTGCTGAGTGTGTCAATCATTTCCTGCTTTGTAAAAGCAACAAGGTTCAAAGGCTTTAACGTTTTCACTCCCAAAACATATGGAATCCAAACCTTATGCTTAAATCCGTTCGTGAAAGTGTATTTCTTAATCGGTACGGAGCAATACTTCTTGATAACATCCTTCATAAAAACACTTTCACCTGTAGCACTTCCTTTTCCCCATGAAGCAGGATCTGCTATTATCTCTGTTCCAATGTTATAGCCATTAAGGATATATTTTACTCCCAATTCGCGGGAGTATCTATCAATCAGTGCAATGAAAGCATGGTCCTGAGGTGAGTCCAAATTTTCCAAGCCTGTTTTAAACCACGCAAGCTGCATTTCCCGCATCTCATTCCAATCCATCTTTTCAACATGCAGCTCAATGCCAAGTTTCTCAGTCATTCGTCTAATATTATCCTCTGCTACTGGCAGATTCCATCCTGCATCTATATGAAAAACAAATGGCCTTAATCCCCATTCTTTCACCGCCAGATGAAGCATAAAAGAAGAATCCAAGCCTCCAGAGAGGCCAAGAATACAGTCATACTTTTTTCCTTCGCCAGACTTTTTGATTGCGAAAATCATATCTTGGAGTTCTTTCTCATGACCTCTCCCATGATTCCAACTAGGCAAAATGCGCTCGTTGTATTCCTGGCAACGCATACACACGCCTTTTTCATTGAATTTGATGCCCTCGTCTGTCGTGTCCATAACACAGCATTTGCATATTTGATATGGCCTATTCATACTACTTTTAATAATCGGATAACTCATTAGCCATTAACCTCCTTGCAACGATTTATGATTGTCTTGTATGCTTCCTCGACTGAATAGTGGTCGATTAAGTACTTATATCCAACTTTCCCCATCGTTTTCAAATCATCATATATAATCTTCGCTATAATATTCCGAAATTCATTAGCGTTATTGCTCTCACACCACCAGCCGAATCCCCCATCGATAATCGCTTTCCCAATATCCGTGTTGGGATCTGTGACGGAAAGAACAGGGATTTTTGCTTGCATATAACTCAACAGCCGACTCGGGAAATTCGGGATCGTAAAGCGATGATCCAGGAAGATTAGGCCGACATCGCAGGCCCCAACTAAAGCATCGTAGTCTTCCTTCGGTAACCGCTGCATCAATCGTAGGTTCGACTGATTGGCAGATTTCACATACTCCTCAAGCTTCCCATACTCTGATCCATCACCAACGATTACAAAGAATGCTTCCTCAATGCTACTGGATGCTTTCATACATTCGATGATAAACGGTATATCCTGTGGCTTACCCAAATTCCCGCCGTAGACAAAGATTTTCTTATCGAGCGGGATTCCATACTTTCTCCGAATCTCAACTCTTGTTTTTTCATCTACGCTCTTGTCGATTACTTCAATGCTGTTTGGGCATACTTCTATCTTGTTTGGATCGACTTCCGGGTTGTGCTTCAAAACATAGTCCACGTTTGCCTGTGACATGCAACCTATATAATCTGAAACCTTATAAAGCTTCTTTTCTGTTCTCCGGAAATGTTTATATAAAAGCCCTTTTATGCCGGACTTGCTCATCATCCCTATGTCAACAGCATTTTGAGGAAATATATCCTTTAGAAGTAAATAGCTTTTTGCCCCGTCACGTTTCTTAATATACTCAACCGTCTCAACCTGTGTTACAGGAGGAGTCGGATATAATACCAAGTCAAACTTTACATCAGAGTAGTACTCTTTTATCGCAGCAATGTATTTCTTTGGAAGAAGAACAGTTGTCAAACCCTTTTCGATAATGTTGGCACGTTTGTTATTGCCAATTTTTACGCGCAGTATTTTGCACCCGTCTTCTTCTGCAATATATGTTTCCTGGTTATCCCTTTTTTCCAGGGCACAAATAATATACATATTGTGTCCCTGTCTTCTAAATTCATGAATCAGATCAAGAGAGATGCCATGTTCACTGACATGTGGCAATGAACTAATTGAAATGAATAATACATTCATAGAATCCACCTTAATAAGCCGCTATCAGGTCATGACGCAGGATATCCTTGCTTTCCGAATCCACGACTCTCAGAACGCTGTTAGCTTTCTTGTCCTTTTCCCGAACCTCATCTATCGTCGGAGCCTGGATAGTGTAGTAAGCCACACGATCACCGCTGCTCTTTATTTCTCCACACTTTGTCCCTTTTGTCTTCAGCTGGAAGTACTCGCTGATAACACCTTGATTCTTCATCTCCTCGAATCCTTCTAGGTGATCGAAGATTGCTGGTTCAGAGTATAAGAATTCATTCACGATGCATTCAGGAAGCTGATATGATACCACGTGTGGCTTCCTTCCAAGCGTAAGATCAACTACAGCCTTAATAACATCAAAGTTTGAGACCTGCTTAATCAGCCTAAACTTATCTCCGCCACCTGTTCTGGCGCAGAATTCTACCACAGATACTTTTTTTCCATCTGTGATCATTTGCACTAGCATTGGCGAGTTCTGGAGGTTGAATGCTTTGGCGATCTGCCCGGCAACAACTTCTACTTGTTTTTTTACCTCATCACTGATTTGAGCAGGATACCGGGTCCTGCAAATAACAAAACGATCGTTCCCAGGAATCTTATCAATATTTGAAATACAGAGGGTATGAGCGACGCCTTCTTCTATATAAACATCGACCGTCAGTTCTTCCCCTTTTACGAACTCTTCCACTATAGCCGTATTAGTTCTGCTGATCTCAACAGCAGCCTCAAAAGCCACCCTCAGTTCTTCAAGGTTGAACACCTTCCTAACACCACGAGAACTATAAGAATCCACAGGTTTCACAATGATCGGATATGTGAGTTCCTTAACCTTGTCCTCATCAAATTCACCCATGATGACGTGCTTCGAGGTGGGAATACCGTTCTCCACAAAGACCTTCTTCATGAGTTCCTTGCTAGAAACATCCTTTGCAGTCTTGTAGTCTATATAGCAAGGCAATCCCAATTCTTCCGATACTTGTGCTTGGACTAGGAGCACCTGATCAGCGCAAGCGGTTAGAACCATATCAACCTTTTGTTCTTCTGCCAGTTTCTTTACCGCATTCACATCCAAAACAGAGACAGGATAGAAGTCATCGGCAAGTGGTCTGGCCATTACATGCGGGTTCATATCCGCAAGAATCGTGTATATTCCACGACTCTTCAGTTCTTCTATCAATGCAGCCTGCGGAATTCCCCCGCACAACACTAAAGCTCTCATTCTATCCCTCTACTCTGTTAGTCTATCTGAACTCTCGAAATAATCGTTTATAGTTCCCGTATTCTTGTACTCGATCCCTTCACGTACAAACACCTTTTTAATTGTCAAAAAGAATATTCTAACATCAAGACCAAAGGAAATATTATCAACATACTCGACATCTTTTTGAAAACGTTCTTTCCATGTAGCTGCATTGCGGCCGCTTACCTGAGCAAGACCAGTAAGTCCAGGTCGCACTTTATGACGGCGATTTTCAAACTCGTTATAATGATCAAGATATTTAACCAAAAGTGGACGCGGCCCTATCAAACTCATGTCGCCCTTCAGCATATTGAAAAGCTCCGGCAACTCGTCCAAACTTGTTGATCGCAAGAGTCTACCAAACCTATTCAATCTGTCTTTGTCCGGCAGTAAATTACCATTCTCATCTTTCGCGTTGCTCATAGAACGGAATTTGTAGAGTTTAAAAATCTTCCCGTTTTGCCCTGGTCTGTCCTGAGTAAAAAGGACGGGTGTCCCAAGGTTTATCGCAACGATTAGCGCAAGAATTGCGTACACCCACCAGAATAGAACCAAAGCCATTAAGGAAATAAAAACGTCAATTCCCCTCTTGATGTACTTCGCATATATACCTGTGGACATTATTGCTCCCCTTACTTCTTTTCAGTTGTTGCCACAAGCGCTTTCTGCTTGCTCAGGTACATGCCAATAAGGCCAATAAGGGTAAAGATTGAAGTAGCTTTTATCACCCAAGGCAGATAGGTTTTGAACACCCAAAGACAGAGGGCAGTCGCGCTCTCCCCACTAATAATTAAAGCTACTAAATAACCCACAAGACTAAGTCCACCTGCAAAGAGACAAGCAATAATGCCGTATGCAAAAATCTTCAAAAGGATATCTGATACTTTTTTCATTTTCATTCACCTCTCACAGTCCCATAATCGGGAGAATGCCCAGCAAGCAAATCACTGCCATCGCATAATGCAACCCAACCCAGATGAGACAGTTTATTGTTGTCTCTTTAAACTTTGATCCAGCAATACCCATAGCTGTGTACATGCAGAGGGCCAACGGCGGTGTCATTCCTTCCATAGCTCCTGTGATAACCGGCAGCATGATAGCAGCCAGGAGCGGATTCCCACCAGCTGCAGCAAAAATAGCGATAATGGTGGTTCCAAAGATTTTTGTCTGAGCCGATCCCGGTAAAACCATACCGAGAATAGCGGTAACCAAAGGAACGATGAATGCAATTGCCGCAACAGAAAGATTCCAGCTCTTTATGTATTCCCCAATATTCGCACCAACATTGGTAGCCGAGAACAGATTACTGATGCAATACGCAAAGAAGATGGTAGCGCCAACGGGAACAATACCGGAAACAGACTTCTTAACTGTCTCGACCAGCTCACCCTTCTTCAGTGCTTTGCGATTCACGATCAAAGCATAAACAGCGGCAAGACCCGGTGTGAATAGCAGAAGGCTGCTGCTCATATTGCCTGCGCCTGCTCCGAGCCTGTTTGTAAAGAAGTTTGCTTTAAAGAAGTAGTCAAGCACAAAGGGAAGAAGAATGATCACGGGGAGAAGCAGATTCTTCCAGCCAGCTTTCAATGTTTCCTTCAGATTCGGAATGTCTTCTTTTGCCATAGGCTTTACTTTATAGTAGCGACAAAAAACAAACACTGTGATGATTCTTTGAAGAATAAACCAGATAGCCACACCCCAGCAAGCAAACCAGAATGTAGACTGAGACATCTCCGCGCCACTGAATTCGTTGTAGCAAGCAAGAGCTGTAAGAATGACACCAGCAGGCGGTATCATATTCCCCATTGTGCTGCATGCGCTTTCAATGTTCGCTGCAAGATGTGCAGGCACACCAGACTTTTTCATGGCGGGGATTGTAAATACACCTGTGGTTGCCACGTTGCCCGCACCAGATCCCGACAGAGCACCCATAAAAGTGGATCCGATAACCGCAGTGTATGCCGCGCCACCACGGAATCGACCTAGGGCGGCTATGATGACGTTTACCACAGTATCAATCGCATGCGTGGCATCAAGAATTTTTGCCAACACAAGGAATGCCATAATAGCGTAAAAGAGAGTATCTGTGCTTGTTTTACCAATATAGGCAAAGAAGTTCTTATACTCTCCTGTCAAAACCACCATGAGTACATATCCATAGAACATGGACTCATAAATAGGCCGCTTAAGCAGCAAAAAAGTTACACAAATGACCGCCAACAGGGCAACGATGTACCACACCTCAACTGGCATATTGTCTTTCCTCCATAAAAACGTATATGTACGGTTCTTTTCAGAACTCAATACCTACTCTTGCCTGTACCCCTTTATCATAAGGGTGCTTGATCTTTTGAATATCTGATACATAATCGGCTCGACTAATAAGCCATTCGGGAGCATTCCGCCCAGTTAAAACTATCTCACAGTTCTTATCGAGCAGCCTTTCTAGTTTTTTGCGGCTAATCATACCCGCATTCAAAGCATGAATAGCCTCATCAAGGACAACTAGAAAAACATCAGTCCCGATAGCCTTATCCAGCATCTTATCGTACTCCTTGGCTGTCTCTTTCTTCTGATCCTCTGTCATCTGAAAGATGAAACCATAGTTTACTGGGCAATGGATAACCTCTATGCTTGGGATAGACCTTAGAACTGATACTTCACCTGAGCTATCATCCTTAAGAAATTGCATGAACAGCACGTTAACTCCATGACCTGCTGCTCTGATGCATAATCCTATTGATGCTGTTGTTTTCCCCTTTCCGTCTCCTACATAAACCTGAATCATGAAATCACCGAGTTCTTGAAATACTTATGTTTAAAAATATAGTTTGCATCAGGCAAGTTGCTGATACAGCGGTTTATGCGGTAATCAGTAGTAACAATCACATCGTGATCGCATAGGACAACCCCGCCATTCGTCATCCGAGTTCCCCAGCCCTTGGCGTGTACAAATTCATCGGAATCAGACCAAAGCTCCGGAACAGGTAACCATCCTGCAACGAAGGCGAGATACAATCCCTCCGGACTATAGAGATCAGGGATGTTGTCTTCCATTGCCTTTATGATTTTCCGGCAGGCAGTTTCCAACTCATATTGACGTTTGAGGATATCATCTGTCATAACATCCGGTGTCAGCCCCTGTTTCTTTAATCTTCTGTATTCCTGAAGCGCCGTTTTAGTAATCTTGATACTATCGTTCAAGATATCTGGAGTAGCAAGGAACAAAGCTTCCGAATAGCTGACCACATGGATGATTTCAGGACTCATCTCATTATTTGGATCGATATCATCCATGAGCGCAGTTACTGTGGCTAACTGTGTTTTCGCCGTTTCAAGGTTAGGTTTGAAATAATCTAGACCGGCACGGGTCTGAAGGACAACACGGAAGTTATCGTCCTCAAGCTCCTTCACAAGCTTCAGCATAGTCCTGCCCTTGGCAAGATCCTGAATACCCCAAGTGCTCCGGGGAGTATTTAACATGTTCTGAAGAACAAACGTCTTCGTCCCATATGTTTTAGCAGCTTTCGCAGCAAGGAAGCCAGAAACAATATACGTAATATCATCGGCACCCCGGAAAGCAAAATGGTGAGGAACATTAGTCTCTAGCGGCTTACCGGTTGTTGCGATCCATCGAATAGTTTCCAGATGTTCTTTCAGATTGTCGTAAAGTGCGTTAGGGCCTCTGCCATCCAACTCGTTAAACCACCAGAGCGAAAGAGCATGCCAGGAAATATTGATACTGCGCTCATAGATTTCAGCAAGCTTCTGAACATTCTTCGTACCGGAATATGTCCTCACCAGCATCGGTCTCGCAGCTTGCCATATATCCATATACTCCAGTTCTGAGTTAACTGGCACACCGCCGCCATTCGGTTTTCCATCCCAATTCTCACCGAAATTAGACTGTGAAAGCTGAGAAGAACCAATGGAGAGTACGTCAAGGTAACCGGCTTTACCTAACTCATGGCACCAATCCTGGTACTCCTTAAGCATAGCAAAGCGACTCATGTCATCAGAGTACGGACCCGAATGGGCACGGATAATAGGCTGAAAGCCACCTTTGAAGTTATTGTCAAGGCGTAGTTCCAGTGTATCCTTCATAGTACCAAACTCCGGATACGGATTGTGCTCTGGTGCCTTCATGTGCAGATAGTCGCCGGAGCGAATCACGCCCTGACCGAACTTCTCCAGATCTTTATCGTACTGGCAACCTTCTTTTATGGTTTTAGGAATATCCTCAAAAGGAACTCCCATAACAAGGAGTGTTTCCTCTGCGGACTCTCCACCACGGAATGTGGATACACGTCCATCGTATTCCTTATTTATCTTTTCACAAGCTGGGGTTAATCCGGCAAAGAAAATGCTTTTTACTTTATTATTTGACCCGCCGTAATAGCCTTTATTCGCTAAAAGATGAACGAGCCTGCCCATCAGCTCAACAGCAGTGTCTGGATCAAGACGATAAGAAAAGCCAATACGCTGAATATTGTTTTCGTCAATCCAGTCAAGGATAACCTTCTGAGCACTCTCTGCCTCGATTCTCTCCATCGCATGCTCAACATTAGTAGGAGAAATAAGGACGCGATAACCACAATCCCGGAGAAGCGCCGCAGCTGCATGTATGCCCATTGTGTGAGCATCAACCAGTGTTTTTATAAGACCAAAAGTTTCATTTTTACTTGCAGCCATTTGACCACCTGTTTTTAGAAGTATTCTTTTAACTGAGAAGAAGTAAAGCGTCTCCCAGTCGCTCTATAATCTGCATCCATAACGGAGCAGGCTAGATTTATAATTGTCGTAATATTGGGAGTAGGCACGCCCAATTCCTCTCCCATTGCCTCAACTGGTACAAGGCCGTTCGGAACATCCTCAAAGATGTATCGAGTGTTGATTGTTGGAGGTGCATCTATTTCTCTATACGCTTCATTGTTTCGAATACACTCATAGAGAGAATCGCCAGAAACTAAATATGTCCTCTCCAACCATTCTTTTAGAGACTCAACCTCAAATCCGCCTGCCTTCGCTACCGCTTGCCTCTCAGCGTCGATTTTCTCCAACAGATGAGCCACAGAGTGAGAGATTCCATCATAGTAATACTTGAAATCGACTTTTTCTGTTTCGATCCAACCTACATTCATCATGACAGGAGCGCAGTGAAGAATCATGCCAATATTGGAAAGAGATGTTCTGCCAACGGAATCGACAACTTCGAAATACGGTTTTAGACACTCAGGCATACGAGCCATGATATAATTGATGTCACTTCCATTAATTGCAGCGATTTCTACATCATGTTTAAGAGCAAGAATGGATGTGCTATTGGCTCCGGTTTTACGGCAGGTGTACACTATAGTTTGTGTTTCTGCAATGTGAGGAAGTTTCTTAACACCTGCTTTTTTCAGTTCCTCTGCAAACTCGATTGCGCCAAAGGTTCTACCAGGGTTTAGAACCACAATCATGTCAGGTGTAACAAATTGAGCAAGCTCTTTCGCAATATCCTTATGAGCACTGCTAGGTGTCGTTACCATAACGAAGTCAGCAACCACATCTGCCATATTTGTGGAAGCTTTACTGATTCTTGCGTCACCATTCACAATGCCAGAACAATGGATAACGCCTGAGTCAAGAACCTCCTGAATGTTCTTTTGAGTCCTATTCCACAGCTTCACTTCCACCCCATTAAGTGTAAGATGGGCTGCCATGGAAAAGCCCTGATGTCCAGCCCCACAGACAAATACTGTGTGCGTGGACGAAGTACCTGAGTTCAAGATTTTTACCCCTTCGATCTATAATTTGTGAGCTATTTACTCACCTGTTTACACATAGTTTTTCCAGCTCGTGATACCATCACAATCCCCACGCCGACTACAGCTCCAATCATGTTATGAAGCACATCATCGAATTCAAGCAGGCCTCGGGAAGTGATCAACTGCAAGACTTCAACCAGCAGACTTAAGCCTGCTGCTACAAGAAGCCCTCTCCATTTCCACAGCCATCCTACCAAGACTCCTATCGGCACGAACATCACCACATTGGTTAGTATCTGATTCTTCTGGACTGACCATTGCTTCCACGACCAGAAGAGTTCCAGCTTTATGTGTTCTCCTAAAAACGGCTTCCGAATCAATACAGTCTCAGTAAGGATAAGGAAAGCGTATCCTACCAACAGTCCCAGGCTCGGTTTCTTCCAAATCCTCCAGACAGCCACACAGAGAAGAACTGCTACCGCGTAATACCACTAGGGAATGTCTAAAAGGCCAAATACGTAATCGATAACTTCATCCTCCTGTGTGTGATTACCCCACTCATATGTAGCCGATGTACATTTGCGCTCCTCATGCATATGCGGCAGATGCCATTTTTCCGATTTGCAACCCTTATGCATATGCAGCAGATGCAAATCTACAACCCTGATGCATATTCAACCGACATGACATTTTCTTATCTACAGCCCCAATGCATGTTCAGCCGATACGACTAATTTATTAAGTCGGTCGATTTAACTGCCTCATCCATATCCAGCCGACATCACAAAAAGCACCTATGAATGATCTCGATAATCCGATCCTGCTGCTCTTCCGTCATCTTGTTATCCGAAGGTAAACACAGACCTCTTCCGTACACCATCTTGCCGTTGTCAATCACAACACCCTCATCAATATAGGCGTTGCTCATGCCCCGGCTCACGCCCTGGGCGGTAACGAACACGTTGTTTCGGTAAATAGGCTGCATATGCATGGGCTTCCAGATGGGGCGGCCTTCCGCGTTAAACGCCGCGATAGCGTCTAAAATCTCCGTGGGGCAGGACTTGCCGGGCTCCGTGTTATAAAGCGCATGCTTCCCTGAACGAACCTGCGGGCACATCGCTTCTTCGTCAATCAGCAGGCAGGAAAGCCAGTAGTTCGGCTCTGTGCAGTCCGGAATGGGGTTCATGCGCACCGGCAGATCCTTCAGGCCCTCTTTATAGCGGTAATAGATGGCTTTCTTCTGGGCGATATGCTCGTTCAGATAGGGAAGCTGACCGCGGATAATACCGGCGATGATGTTGCTCATGCGATAGTTGTAGCCAAGCTCCTCGTGCTGATACCAGGGAGCGTCTTCACGCGCCTGGGTGCTCCACTTACGAACCTTGTTGGCATCCTCTTTGCTGTCCGTCAGCAGGAAACCGCCAGAGCTCCCCGTGATGATTTTATTGCCGTTTCCCGATAAGATACTCACGTCGCCGAAACAGCCGGTCTGTATCCCCTTATAGGTGGAACCGAAAGACTCCGCCGCGTCTTCAATAATCAGCGCGCCATGCTTGTCCGCAATGGCTCTGATCTCGTCGCACTTGCCGGGTGTGCCATACAGGTGGGCAATCACAATAAGCCTGACATCCGGATAAATGGAAAACGCCTTTTCCAGCGCCTCCGGGTCCATATTCCAGGAATCCAATTCCGTATCGATAAAGACAGCCTCTCCGCCCTCATAGGCGATGGGGTTCACCGTGGCATCAAAGGTCATATCCGAAGCAAAAACCTTATGGCCCGTCAGCACCCCCCTGTTCGCCGGGGAAGGCCCGTACAGTTTTTCGCCGCACAAACGCATGGCCATATGCAGCGCCGCCGTGCCGGAAGAAAGCGCAACGGCATGCTTCCGGCCAACAATGGCCGCGACTTGCTTCTCAACCTCGTTGATGTTCGCGCCAACGGTAGACACCCAGTTCGTTTGGATCGCTTCATCAACCCACCGCTGTTCGTCGCCATGCATCGTTGGCGACGCCAGCCACACTTTGGACGGAAACGGCTCGATGCCGGCGAATCGGGGATCGGAAAGGAATTTATTCATTAAGCTACCATCCTTTGCTTTTCAATCAGCTAAAGGAAGCTGATACAATTCAACGGGTATTTCTGAACATTCACCGGTATCCGGAGAACAAAGGGATCAGCAGGAAATCAGCCTGAAAAAGCAATGCTCCGCCATGACGAACCGCTTGGGCGATCCGCCTGTATCGCTTTTCTGTGCAAGACCGCCGCGCGTCCCGGCAAGACATCCGGTAACGCCGTATCGATCCGCTTCGTCCCGCCGCTTGTCTTCGCTCCCGGCGTCCACGTTTACGAAAGCTGAACGCGGGCAAGGCGCAGGCGCTTAACAGACTGCAAAAAGAACCCATCCTCCCCCTCTTCTGTCACGATGGATTCCTCACGTCTGAGCAATGAGTTCCTCGGGAACCCGTGCGGCAAGTAAAGTAGGAAATCAGCGCCATTCCCCTCAGAAAGCTGCTGTCACTGTCAGCGGGCGTCTTTTGGAAGGTGCCCGGAGCTTCCGTGTGTTCCTACACACAAAGTATACCACAAACGGAATTAAAAGTCTACTTTTGGCATAGTTCTGGTCTCCGCAGCCAGAGCTATGTCTTATGAAAAGAATATTACTTCACTAACAAGACCTTTTTCTATCATTTACAGCCATCGGCAATAAGTTCTTCACTATCTATAAAAGCCTGAACTTAATCCTATAAGCTCCGAATCACCTTTGACCGTCTCTGTTGCCTACGCCAACAAGTTACTCACTGTCGCTGCGGTTACAAAATCCACTCCTCCGGCTGTCTAAAGACTCCCGCAATTTGTAACCGCAAAAATGCGAGGAGTTGAGAACTCGGTCAATAAGCTCCTAACTATGAAACCTTATAAATCGTCAGCCTGTTCTACGTTGGTGGAAGGCTCAGAAAGAGAGCCAAAAACAAGAAAAAACCCGTCTGGAAAGCCCTTGCTGGAAGATGGAATTCTGCTTTTTGTGCATCATGCCCAATTTCTCCAGCCATCAGGCCGCTAAACAGGCTATTGCTTTGTTCGTTTTTACAGTTCCAACCTTGTTACCAATAAAGCTCACACAGTTGTAGTCGCCCAGGGTACCCGTTTTAACCCACTCATTACTCAGTTTATACTTTGCGCCCAGAGATTCAGCGGCATCCTCCACAATCAGAGCTTTGTGTTCAGCCGCAATTTTTCTGATTTCCTCCATCTTTCCAGGAGTGCCATAGAGGTGAGCTACAATGATGCGGCGAACATCAGGAAGAATCTCAAAGGCGCGTTCTAACGCCTCTGGACTCATATTCCATGTCTCATACTCAGAATCAAAAAACTGCTTCACCAGTTTCATACGCGACTGGGTTGGGTTTATGGACGCATCGAAAGTGGTATCAAACAGAACACCCGATGGCCATGGAGCGTTCCCTGATTTGGCTTTGCCTGGCCATAAAGCTTTTCACCAGCAAGTTTGGCAGCTAAATGCAATGCAGCTGTGCCACAAGAAAAACCAACAGCATATTTCACGCCTATATACTCCGCCATAGCCTTTTCCACAGCGTCAATATTCGCACCAACGGTTGACACCCAGTTCGTCTGGAGGACTCATCGACCCACCGCTGCTCATTGCCATGCATGGTTTGTGAGGCAAGCCACACCTTCGATGGAAAAGGCTCAATGCCCGCAAAGCGGGAATCTGAAAGGAATCTATTCACTAATCTACGTTCCCAAACAATTCGATAACACATCAAGAAATACGTTGCCAGGTGATTTCTTCGATTGTAACACAAACATTTTCCGCTGTTTCCACTGCGAAGAATACCATGGGGCAGGAACTGATTGAGCACGTCAAAGTGCAGGTACACTCCCCTTTTTCATCAAACGCGTCTGTGGATAACCATTCCTGATGCAATACGATATCTCCGTCTTCTCCGACCAGTTCCAGGCAGACAGCTTGGTCTTTCCACGGGTTATTCCCTTCTGAGCTTAATAGAACAGCCTGATTGTTTAGGGGATGTTCTGTTATATGCAAGGAGGACAAAGAGAAACAAATCTCATACGTGCCTGAATAGAAATCCGTCTTCATGTTTTTGGTTTCGACTCGTTCTCCTTCGCCCAAGGAAAGTGAATCCATCTCTAGTGTTTTCCCATTAAACAATGCTGTATCCCTAAGGTTCACGCTCCTTCTGCCGCTGTAATAAGATTTCCACTCATATCCCTGATTCGAAAGCGCCTCAATCACCGCGGGATCAAAGGTATACAGGCCGCTCCATTCAGAAATCTGCGTGTATTTGCCTCCTCTGTAACAAACTTGCAGCGCTTCTACGTCCCGATCTACAAAAATTGATCCTCTCGGTTGCCGTATCAATTGATCCGTCAAAAAAACATGCTCCGAAATGTTAGTGCCGGAGCGCTGATAAAGTTCTTCCTGTTCCGCAGCATACACTGGCATCGTGGCGATCGCCTGCACTTGAGCAACGATCGGAAGCTCTTTCTCAAGTCGGTCGGTCTGTGCTTCCAGGCCCTGCTCAATCGTTCTGTTGACGATTAGCAGGGTTCCGCCCAGAAGAAGTATGACACCTGCCATAAAGGCGATATGCATCCTATCTCGGCGGAAACAGAGCAAAGATCCGACCTTCCAAAGAAGCCACAGCATGAGCAGTAAAGCCACGCAGACAGCAAAAGAATCGAATGCCGCCGTTCCGCTGTTCCATCCCTTTAGTGAAAAAAACGTCCGAAGCCAGGAGAGACCTCTTGGCAAAAGCAAATACGTTCCACCGGCGAGAACCATTCCCACCATGATTGGAACCCAGATTGGCCTTTCCTCTTTTATTCTTTCAGTTTCCGCTTGGAGGCTTTTCTCAGGAACTGCCATTGCGCAAAAAGGCATGGCAAGGAAAATATTATAGTTCAGATCCAGAATCCGCGTTTCTGAAAGCGCATGGAACGCCAAAATCACCATCGCAAAAGCGATCCGATTGTTTCCGTGCCGGAGTGCCCTAATCGTCATCCAGACCCATGCTCCGGTTACAATCGCTGTAATCACCCAGCCGTATTGAATCGCCAGCATACCGTAAGCAACGTCTATATACCCGTATCCAGAACTCCAGTATCCAACGTAAGTTCCTCCCAAGCCATGTGCAGAAGCCATTGTACTTCCAAACGGATGCACTCCGTTTGCACAAAGAGAGTTCCATACTATTGACAGTCTTCCGTTCAATGTTTTTTCAACTTCCAGTGCCCAAGTATCCTGCATGCCATAACGTATAGCCAGCCAGAACACAAGGCCACCGAGCAGTGGAAATGCCGCAGGACTCAGCCAGTTTATACCCCTTCCCACGGAATGAAGCACCTTGTTTTTCCTCAGAATTCTTGCTTCCACGCAATCCCATAGGACAAAGATGATCAATAGTGCGCCACTGTAATACACAGTTCTGCTGTCCGTATTCCACCAGACCCAATACGACACACCCACAACCAGTACTGTGAAAAGAATCGCAGTATACCATTTCCGATTCCGCAGACCACACCAAGCCGTAATCAGTAGGAAAGTAAAATATGATCCAAAATCACTTGTGTTAATTGTCCCGAAAGCGCTTACATTTCTGTATGCTTCCCAAGGATTTACAAGATTCCGCACTGTTCCGGAAAGACTGCACAGCACCAGGGCCCCAACCAGAATCCCTATCGTAACCACAAAAGTTCGGCAGATCTTTTGGGCGTCCATATCGTACAGGCACAGCACCGCAAAAGGAATGGGAATCAGCCAATTATAGTCATGAAGCAAACCTACATAAACGAATGGAACCGCCAGACAAAAAGCCAGCGCATACCGAAGGAACATATGTGACAAAGTTTTAGGATCAGAAGCCGTCCAGCATTTTTTTAGCACAATGTACAGAAATCGAACCCCGCCCGCCAGGAGCAGCAGCAGTATGGTCACCGCTTTATAACTGGTCGCATAATAAAATGAAAACATTGTGCTGTGCAGAAAACGATAAAACGTATAATGCATCACTGCAATGAGGGAAAGAATATCCAGAATCCGTTCCACGCGAGCCAGTCTTTTTGAATCCGCTTTTTCAAACACTTTCCTCAGCGTCCGCAACAGAAAAACCACCAGGAAGGCAAACCCAATGCCAACGAGAATTCCACCAGCGCCAATGAGGATATTTCCCCACCCGCCAAATCCTCCTTCCAAAGTCTGATAAAGCTCATTCAGCACGCATTCTGCAAATCCGATTCCCGCCGCCCAGAAGAACCTTCCGCGAACTCCTTCAAACACAAAATGCAAGCTGAAGCCCAACAAAGTATACAGGAATAATAAGGTCAGCTTCCAAAACGTTAATCCAAAAAACAACCTCTGGCTGAGAACGCCTATTTCTGTGTCCCCTTGTTCAGTATTGAGGAGACCGGCTACCCCATTACTCGGATCTTCTGATTTCTCCATACTCTGAGGGGAAAAGAAGAAGATAGCCACCGTAATAAGAATGGCTACCGCAATCCAGAAAAACCGTTGCTTCGTGCTGGAATTCATTCTTTTTTTCTTGTCTAACAAACTCATCAATCGCGTTCTAACCTTATTTGGTCCACATAAAACATAGTCCGGAAGCAAATAATAGACGATATTAACCGTTATACCTTTTGACCAGGTATACTGAACTTGTTTGGGAAAAAGAGCGCGGCAATCTTCCGCATGACGGTTTTTGCTATATGACCGCGTTTTCCCGTTTCACAGAATAGGTAATTATATCTGACAAGCCCTTCAGGGCATAGCTTCGCTATGACAGCATGAATTTCACACTGTCTGAACAGCGATGTGTAGGAGCACGCAACAGCCCAGCAAGTGACATTGGTGCTGATTCCCTATGCTCCATTGAGAAAAACCTGCTTGGATATTATCAGATTTTTCGCTTTTCTGTGGAAACTCGCTATAAAAAGTATACTTTATATAACGAGTGCATCGAAAAATGAAAAGTGAGCCTTTGAATCTCACAGCCACATTGTAACATAATACACATCATAAATCAAGACAAAAACATCTTTCTTTCTATTCATGCGTGAGCCGTGCCAGACCTTACTCGTCCCACTTGCCAATTTTTCCGCTTTATGATACTATAACCAGCGAGAGACAAATCGGGACGCAGAACAGGGGGAGGTATTCACATGGCATCAGATTACAGCATCTGTTTGGACATTGGCGGCACAAAAGTGCTTGGCGCTATTTTCGACAAAGAAGGAAATCCCGTCTATAGGCTCAAGAAAAAGACCAAGTCCGGCGGGGAATCTTCCGAAAACATCGAACAAGTGATCATCAGCGTGGTGCGGGAGATGATCAAGGAGTCCGGCATCAAAACGACGGACATTAAAGCCATAGCGGCAGGCGCGCCTGGGGTAATCAACCAGGAAAAAGGCGTCGTGCTGTTCTCCCCCAACCTACCCTGGCGGGATTATGATATCAAATCGCCCATCGAGAAGGAATTCGGCGTTCCCTTCTATATCGGAAACGATGTGAACGTGGGTGTGCTGGGCGAATACAAGTACGGGGCCGCGCAGGGATATAAAAATGTGGTGGGCTTCTTCGTGGGCACCGGCATGGGCGGAGGCCTGATCCTGGACGGCAAGCTGTTCACGGGCCACCTGTTTAAGGCCGCGGAATACGGCCATATGGTGCTGGACCCGGAAGGCCCCCTGTGCGGCTGTGGCCAGCGTGGCTGCTTAGAGGCGCTCTCCAGCAAGCAGGGCATGTCCTCCTACATCCGGCAGCAAGTGTCCAGAGGTCGCAGCTGCATGATGGCCGACGCGTTGGACGGCTCCGCCTTCAAGAGCAAGGCCCTGAAAAAAGCCTTGGAAGCGAAGGACGCCGTAGCCATGGAAGCCGTGGACCGCGCCTGTCATTGGCTGGCCGTCGCAACCGGCAACATGATTAACACCATCAGCCCGGACATCGTCATTTATGGCGGCGGCGTGATCGAAGCGGTGGGCGATATTTTCCTGGAAAAGATTCTGGCGGAGGTGGACCGTTACTGCATGACCTCCATCCGCCCCACGGTTACACTGAAAAACGCTGCCCTGGGCGACGATTCCGTGCTTTACGGTGCGCTTTCCATGATCTCGGAAGCCTGAACCGGCTTAAAAAATCATCCCTGGTGATCCAAACGATTGCCAGGGATGATTTTTTCGCAGAATCACAGCGTCACGCCGCTTTTGAAAATGGCGATTTCCCGGTAGCCGTGCTGTTCGGCCTTGGTTTCCTTGCCGCTGGCGGTTTCCAGCACAAGCTGGAACAATTGCTTTGCCGCGTCCTCCATGGTAACGCCCTGCAAAAGTTGACCGGCGTTAAAGTCGATCCAGCCCTGCTTTTTCTGGGCCAAAGCGGCGTTGGTGGCTACCTTGAGGGTGGGGGCGGGGCCGCCTAAGGGCGTGCCCCGGCCGGTGGTGAACAGAATGAGCTGCGCGCCGGAGGCGGTCAAGGAGGTGACGGCGCAAATATCGTTACCGGGACCCCACACCAGATTTAAGCCGGGATGGTTGACAGGCTGGGTGTATTGCAGCACGTCCTGCACTTCCCCAAGGCCGCCCTTCTGGGTGCAGCCCAGGGATTTTTCCTCCAGCGTGGTGATGCCGCCTGCCTTGTTGCCGGGGGAGGGATTTTCGTACACCGGCATGTGGTTTTCAATGTAATACTGCTTGAAGCCGTTGATGAGATCGCAGGTTTTTTGGAAGATTTCTTTGTTTTTGCAGCGGCCCATGATCAGCGATTCCGCGCCGAACATTTCCGGCACCTCGGTGAGCAGCGCCGTGCCGCCCGCGGCGCAGACACCGTCGCTGACCGCGCCCAGGAGGGGATTGGCGGTGATGCCGGAAAACCCGTCGCTGCCGCCGCATTTTAAGCCGATCACCAGCTTGGAAACGGGCTGCGGCGTGCGCACGTCGTTTTTCAGTTCGTCCTGCAGCTGCTGAATCAGCTCCAGCGCGGCGGCTTCCTCGTCCTCGTGCTCCTGGCACACCAGGAATTTGACCCGTTTTTCGTTGACGGGGCCCAAATGCTCCTTGAACGCGTCCAAGGTGTTGTTTTCACAGCCCAGGGACAGCACCAGCACGCCGCCCGCGTTGGGATGGCGTACCAGGGCGCAGAGCACTTCCCGGGTTCTGGCGTGGTCGTCGCCCAGCTGGCTGCACCCGTAGGGGTGCGGGAAGGTGTATACCGGGGCGGGACCGAGCTTGCTGCCCGCTTCCGCGATACGCTGGGCGGTGTGGTTCACGCAGCCGACCAGGGGCAGAATCCAGATTTCGTTCCGGATGCCCACTTTGCCGTCTTCCCGCTCATAGCCCATGAAGGAGCCTTCAAAGGGAGCGGCCTGATGGATGGGCTGGGGATCGTAGGTATATTCCTTTTCACCGCTCAAGGCCGTTTTCAGGTTGTGGGAATGAATCCATTCTCCCTCTTTGATGTCGCTCTGGGCCGTACCGATGGGGCAGCCGTATTTGATCACCTTTTCACCCTGGGCAATGTCACGCAGGGCGATTTTGTGCCCGGCGGGAATGCCTTCCCGGGGGGTGATCAGCACGCCCACGTTATCCAGTTCATGCAGCTTGATATAATCGCTCATTTTCTTCTCCATTCTTGTTTTTTCTGGAAAAAACCGCTCTTTGAGGTTCAAAGCGCGGTTTCCTCAGGCCCCTTTCCGAGAAAAACACAAAAAGTATGGTTTCCCTGAAAAGAAAAGTATCGCAGCGCATTTTAATAGGTTTCTTGGAAAGGGGTGCGGGGGAAACCGTTCTTTGACTTTCAAAGAATGGTTTCCCCCGCAATGACTTATTTCTCCCACGTTTTCCGCATGGCGCAGCGGATGCAGCCGGCCTTGATGTCGGCGAGCTGGGAAGCGACCTTGGCTTCCAGACCGGGGATGGCGGTCAGGTCCTCGCCCCAGAGCGCGGTGTTGCTGAGGACGGCGTGGGCGTCGGGCTCGGCCTGGGCGGCGAAGAAAGTGAGCACATGGGCGTCGTCCTTGACGGGATAGGGCTTGCCGTCCCGCAGGCCCTCGTAATCGCCTGCCTCGTTCTGCCGGATGCCGGTATAGAAGCAAATGAGGGAAGAGAGGCCGAACGCCAGGCAGGAAGGAATTTCGCCGGTCTTTTTCTGGTAATCCTTGAGGGTGGGCAGCACGCGGGCTGTCCACTTGCTCACGCTGTTCAGGGCGATGGAAAGCAGCTCGTGGCGGTTGAAGGGATTCTCAAAGCGCAGCATGACCGCGTCCGCAAAGGCTTTCACTTCGTCCTGGGGCAGGGGTACGTTGGGCATGATCTCGTCGCTCAAGGCATGTTCCAGGAAGGGCCGCACGTCCTTATCCGCCATACATTCGCCCACGGTGTCCAGCCCGGCCAGATACGCTCCCAGCACCATGGTGGTGTGGGCCCCGTTGAGCATGCGGACTTTCCGCAGCTTATAGGGCTTCACATTGTCGGTAAAGATCACGGGATTCACCTGATCCAGGGGCAGTTCCTTCTTCACTTGTTCGGGTCCTTCAATCACCCACAAGCCGAAGGGCTCGGCGGTGTCCAGCTGCTGATCCTCGTAGCCCAATTCCTCGAACACGCCGGGCACTTCCTTGCGGGGGAAGCCGGTGACGATGCGGTCCACCAGCGTGGAGCAGAAAATGTTGTCCTTTTCCAGCCAGGAAAGGAAGGCTTCTCCCAATTCCCACTGCTTGGCGGTTTTCAGCACGGCGTCCTTCAAATGATAGCCGTTATCGTCGATCAGTTCGCAGGGCAGGATGATGAAGCCGGGTTTGCCCAGCAGGAAGCGTTCGTGGAGGAATCGGGTCAGCTTGCCGGGATAGGAAGACTGGGGCTTGTCGTCATAATTGTCCGTGCCGGTATACACGATACCCGCCTCGGTGGTGTTGCTGACGATAAAGCGCAGGGTGTCGATCTTGGCCAAATCCAGATAGGCCTGGAAATCGGCGTAGGGCTCCACGGTTTTCAGCACCGTGCCCACGACCTTCACCTTTTTCACGTCGCCGCTTTCTTCCCGGCCGCGCAGCATCACGGTGTACAGGCAGTCCTGATCCCGGAGCATTTTGCACATGCCCTTTTCCAGGGGCTGCACGATGGCCACGCCGTAGTCGCCGCCGCACTGGGTATTCAGGTTGTCCAGCATTTCATCCACGAAGGCGCGCAGGAAGCCGCCCTCCCCGAACTGCATCACTCGGATGCTCTGGGGCCGCTTCACCTGGGGAACCATGGCCTGATTCAATCTTTCCATTTTTCATCCACTCCCTTTTATATACTTTTGTGGGGGAAACCGCTCTTTGGAGGCCAAAGAGCGGTTTCCCCCACACCCCTTTCCGAGAAAGCCATAAGGGATATTGTGTATATATCGCTCTTTTCCTCTTTGCTGTTTACGTTTTTTTGATGATCAGATGCCGAAATATTCCTTGGCGTTGTTGTAACTGATATCCCGCACCATGTCTTTGAGGAACGCCATATCATTGGGATATTCGCCGCTTTCCACCCACTGGCCGATCAAGTTGCACAGGATGCGGCGGAAATACTCGTGGCGGGGATAGCTGATAAAGGAACGGCTGTCGGTGAGCATGCCCACGAACGCGCCCAGCACGCCCAGGGCGGCTAAGGTCTTCATCTGTTCCTGCATGCCTTCCTTCTGATCCAGGAACCACCATGCGGAGCCCATTTGGATCTTGCCCTTCACGCCGCTCTGCTGGAAATTTCCCAGCATGGTGCCCACGGTGTGGTTGGCGGCCTGGTTCAGGCAATACAGGATGGTTTTGGGCAGCTGACCCTGGGAATCCTGCAAATCCATCAGGCGGGACAGATTGTAGCCGATGGGATTGTCGATGATGGAATCGAAGCCCACGTCCGGCCCATATCGGCGGAACATGGCGGTGTTGTTGTTGCGCATGGCGCCGATATGATACTGCTGCACCCAGCCCCGCTGAGCATACATGCCGCCCAAGCCCGCCAGCACCACGGTACGGTAGCTGTCGATGTGCTTTTGCTTCATTTCTTCCCCTTCCATTGCGGCATGGAAAGCCTTATCCGCCTGCTTGAAGGAAGGTTCGCCCCACGGCACGGTGTCCAGGGCGTGGTCGGAAATGCGGGAACCGCATACGTGGAAATATTCCACCCGGCGCTCCAGGGCGGTGAGCACGTCGGCGGTAGAATTGATTTCCATGCCCGCCACCCGGGACAGCTGCCGGATGTAATCGGCAAAGCCCGGCCGGTCGATATTGATGGCTTTATCGGGCCGGAAAGCGGGGTAGACCTTGGCTTTCAGGCCTTCCCCGGCAGCGATGGTCTGGTGGAAGGATAGATCGTCCACCGGGTCGTCGGTGGTGCACAGATAGTCCACGTTGAATTTATCGATCAGGGCCTGGGCGCGAAAATCGTCCCCCTGGAGCATTTCACTGGCCTGATCGTAAATCTGCCCGGCGGTTTCTTTGTTGAGAGGCGTAGTGATGCCGAACACCCGCTGCAGTTCCAAATGCGTCCAATGATAGAGGGGGTTGCCGATGGCATGGGAAACGGCGTCTGCAAAAGCGGTGAACTTTTCTTTGGGATCACCGTCGCCCCGGATCAGCTTTTCATCCACGCCCCAGCTCAGCATGGCGCGCCATTTATAATGATCCCCGCCCAGCATAAGATGGGTAATGTTGTCAAATTTGATGTTCTGGGCGATTTCCCGGGGAGAAAGATGGCAGTGATAGTCGATGATCGGCATGTCCTTGGCGGCTTCGTGATACAGCGTCCGCGCGGTTTTCGTGCCGAGGAGAAAATTATCGTTCATGAAGGACTGCATAGGCATGGGGGACCGACCTCCTTTTTTGTTACATTATAAGGCCCCAAAATAGGAAAGTCAAGGGTATAGAAAATCAGCGGCGGCAGGGGATTTTGAAAATCCTTCCGCCGCCGCGTTTATCCGTTCAGTCAGCACTCATGGAATCAGATCGCTCAATTTTTTTCCATAGAAAAAACCGCGAACCATCCGGTCAAATTCCGTCCATAAAGGAAGCGTGGGGCAGTTTTCTTTTCTGGGACATACCACGCTCGGTTCCGCCAAACATGCCACAGAGGATAACGTGCCCTCCATCAGTTCGATAATCTCCCCCACGGTATACTCTTCCGGTTTCCGTTTCAGCTTATATCCCCCGCCTTTTCCGCTGACGCCTATGATCAGCTTGCCTTCTACCAGATCCTTAACGATGATCTCCAGATACTTTTTGGAAATCTCCTGCCGCGCCGCAATATCCTTCAGGGGAATCCACTTCTCACCCCCCTGTTCCGCCAGATCGATCATCACGCGCAGTGCGTACCGTCCTTTCGTGGAAATCATACGCTCACTCACCTTTCGCAATGATTGCCTATTTTACCGCAAGGTAAGAAGGTAAGTCAAGCCTCTGGGGAAACCGATGAAAAAGAAAATAAAAATTTTCCATTTGCCTATTGACATAGTAGGTGTTTCGTGATAAGATAAGCGCGTTCAAAGGAACAGTGCATCGGAAGGAGGCGCGGAGTATGGCGGGCTACAAACTTTTGCAGCAGAGCTGTATGTGTTGTCGAATGCGGTATGTCCGGGCATGTAGACGGGCTTATGCGTTCGACGGCTTTGCCGTGCGCCTTTCGAGGATTCCGTAAACGGAAATCCAAGAATAACAGCCTTATGCCCGGGAGCCTTGCAAAAGCGCCCCGGGTTTTGTTTATCCAATTCTGTAAAAGTAAAGCGTTTGAAAGAGAGGTATATCAAAATGGCAAGGATTTACAAGGGTACCCTGGGATTGATCGGAAACACGCCCCTGGTGGAAGTAGCGAACATCGAAAAAGAACTGGGCCTGGAAGCGACGGTACTGGTGAAGCTGGAATATTTCAACCCCGCCGGCAGCGTGAAGGACCGCATCGCCAAGGCCATGATCGAAGACGCCGAAGAAAAGGGCCTGCTGAAAGAAGGCTCCGTGATCATCGAACCCACCAGCGGCAACACCGGCATCGGCCTGGCCGCCATTTCCGCCGCCAAGGGCTACCGCATTATTTTGACCATGCCGGAAACCATGAGCGTGGAACGGAGGAACATCCTGAAAGCCTACGGCGCTGAACTGGTGCTGACGGAAGGCTCCAAGGGCATGAAAGGCGCCATCGCCAAAGCGGAAGAGCTGGCGAAGGAAATCCCGAACAGCTTTAGTCCCGGCCAGTTCGTGAATCCCGCCAACCCCGCCATCCATCGGGCCACCACCGGGCCGGAAATCTGGAGGGATACCGATGGCAAGGTGGACATCTTCATCGCGGGCGTTGGCACTGGCGGCACCGTGACCGGCACGGGCGAATACCTGAAATCCCAGAACCCGAATATCAAGGTTGTGGCGCTGGAACCCAAGGATTCCCCCGTTCTCAGCGAAGGGAAAGCCGGTGCGCACAAGATCCAGGGCATCGGCGCGGGCTTTGTGCCAGACGTGCTGAACACCGCCGTGTACGACGAAGTGTTCAAAGCCGCCAATGAAGACGCCTTTGCCGCCGCCAAGCTGCTGGCCAAGAAGGAAGGCATTTCCGTGGGCATTTCCTCCGGCGCGGCGCTGCACGGCGCTATCGAGCTGGCAAAGCGCCCGGAAAACAAGGGCAAAGTCATCGTCGCCCTGCTCCCCGACAGCGGCGACCGGTATTATTCCACCGCGCTGTTTACAGAGTAATTCATTTGCGGGGGAAAGCAGTCTTTCCAGAGGAAGCATCAATTTCTTGTAAAATGGCTATCCGGCCTAAAAGGCCGAAAACGTACATTTTTCGGCCAGAAATTGATAGCGGAAGCAAATTTCATTTGCTTCTCGGCGACGTACACGCCGCTGCCTGCGGGGCTGCGCCCTCTTCATACTTCCCCAGGGGGGGTTATCGACAAAGTCCGAGGTTAAGGCCGCGGATTTTGCCGACGATCAGAGGATGGCACAAGCCGTCCTCTTTTTTCGCAGAGCATTGAAAAAACAAAAATACTCTGATATAATATGAAAGATTTCGCAGAAAACTGCTGTGTGAACGGCTGGCATAGATCAGTAACAGATGAGGATTGGGGAACGCCGGTATGGAACGGAAGAAGATTGCTGTGTTCATTTCTGCACTGTATGAGGACATGGTCCGGGAAACTGTGGAAGGCCTTTTGAGCGAAGCCAGCCGAGAAAACATGAAAATTTTGTTTTTTACCAGCTTTGCGGATAACTATACCAGCCGGAACTACGACCGATATCAGGATTATGATACCGGTGAATTTGTGGTTTTTCTGCTGCCGGATCTCAGGGAATATGACGCGCTGATTTCCTTTGACACGTATATGACGGAGTCCTATGTCGGCCCTATTGACCAGCTGAAAAAATCGGCTCCCTGCCAGGTCGTTACGCTGGGTACGGTAAAAGATGGGACCTACAGCGTCGTCAATGATCAGGCGCAGTCATTCGCCGAGTTGATCAAACATCTCATCGACGCGCACGGATGCAATGATCTCGTTCATGTTGCTGGTCCCCGCGAGCGTTCTTTTTGCGCGGAACGCATCGAGATTTTTCAACAGGTGCTCTCATCGTATGGCCTGCCCTGTGGTGAGGACCGCATTTTTTACGGCGAGCTTCGGCCGGAAAGCGGCCCAAGGATGGTGGAAGAAATCCTGGCCAGCTATGCGGCTAAGGGCGGCAAGCTGCCGGAGGCCATCGTCTGCGTCAACGACTATACCGCTATCGGCGTGATTCAGGCGCTGGAGAATAAGGGCTTCCAGGTGCCGGAGGATGTGATCGTTACGGGATACGATGATATCCTGCGCGCTAAGTTCAACGAACCTTCCGTTACCACTTCTGCCCAGCCCTTCTTCCAGGTGGGCCAAAAGGGCATGGAAACGCTCAAGCGGCTTTTACGCGGAGAAAAGGCCGAGCCGGTCACCGCTGTGCCCGGCAAGCTGTGCCTTCGCCAGTCCTGCGGCTGCGAGCCCTTCGGCGTGTATCAGCGGGATATGATCCGGGAAAAATACATCCGCACGGTCACCAATCTGGAAAGCCTGGCGCTGTCCAACACCAACCTGTTCCTGGGCGGCGCTGTGGAACAAACCGCGGAAGAAATCTTTAACGAGATCGAAGAAGGCTGCCTGCGGGAAACGGGCTTTCGGGACGCTGTTCTATGCCTGATCCACGGCTGGAATCAGAAAAAGCTGATCAAGGACCGGGATTCCCTGCAGGATGAAACGTTTGACGTGGTCTGCGGCATTTGGCGGGGGCAGCCTGTGAAAAGGCAGCGGCTGCGCAAAGGCCAGCTGCTGCCGGACGAGATGATGAATGATGATAAACCGTACTTTATTTTCCCGGTTCACCATCTTCAATATTTCCTGGGGTATTTTATCGTCGATCCGGAACTGAAAGAAATGGGTCAGCTCCATATCAAATCATGGCTGGTGAGCATCAGCGTGATCCTGATCGACTGGTTCCTGCGGCATCAGTTGACGGAAACGGTACAGGAGCTGGATTATCTTTATCAGACGGATACGCTGACCGGGCTGTATAACCGACGGGGCTATTACCGTTTCTTTGAAACATATTATGAAGAATGCCGCGCCGCGGGAACGGAGTTGGCGGTATTCCTGATCGACATGAACGAAATGAAAAAAATCAACGACCGATACGGCCACGCGGAGGGAGATTTCTGCCTTTGCGCGATTGCCGACGCCATGCGGACAAGCGCGCGCCAGGATGAAATCTGTATCCGCAGCGGCGGGGATGAGTTCGTCGTGCTGGCAAAGAACTATGATCAGGAAAAAGCAAAAACCTATGCGCGCCTCGTTCGGGAGCATTTAAGCCAAAGCCTGCGAAGGATGGGGAAAAACTATCGGTTCACGGTCAGCATCGGCTGTTTCCGCAGCGTGCCGGTCAATTCGGGCGAAGCCTCGATCCAGAGCGAAGCGGAAATCTTCCTGAAAAACGCGGATAAAGCCATGTACATGGAGAAGCAGCAGCATCGCTCCGGCGATGACTGATGAAAAAACAATCCAAATACATTCCGAGTATTGACTTTTGCGGCGGGACACGGTATGATCATTGCGAAAACCGGCGATGGAGAAGAGTAACTTTCCTGATCCACGGCAAAGGGAGCTGCTGATAGTGGGACGGCGGCGCGCGGACGAAAAGCGAATGGACTCCGGAGGGCGCTCCGAAAGGAAACGAGTAGGCAGCGACGGGAACGCACCCGTTATCATGGCGGCGCATATCATGGGTATGCGAGTGAGATTGCTTCCTTCCCAGGAAGCGAAGCTGAGTGGCACCGCGGATATACCGCCTCAGCGCGCAATGCATGGCGCGCCGGGGCGTTTTTTATACCCGCAGCGGACCGCTTGCGAGATGGGAAACACCAAAACCTATTTTGAAAGGAAGGCTTGAACATGAAAAAGTTGATCGCGTTGGCTCTATCCCTGATGATGGTACTGTCCCTGTGCGCGGGTGCGCTGGCGGACGAAAAAACAACCTTCAAAATCGGCATCTGCAACTTTGTGGACGACGCTTCCCTGAACCAGATCATCGCCAACATCCGGGCCCAATTAGCAGTGATCGAGGCTGAAAAGGGCGTGACCTTTGAAATTCAGGAAGACAACTGCAACCTGGACGGCAGTGTGATGCAGCAGATCATTGCCGATTTCATCGCTGACAGCGTGGACCTGATGGTGGGCGTGGCCACCCCCGTGGCCATGACCATGCAGGGCATGACCGAGGATACCGGCATTCCCGTTGTGTTTGCCGCCGTGTCCGATCCCGTGGGCGCGGGCTTGGTGGAAAGCCTGGAAGCTCCCGGCGCCAATATCACCGGAACCTCCGACTATCTGGACACCAACTCTGTGTTCAACCTGATTTTTGCCGCGAATCCCGCCGCTTCCAAGATCGCCCTGCTGTATAACCCCAGCGAGGACGCTTCCACCGCTCCCATCGCCGCGGCCAAGGAAATTTTGACTGCCAAGGGCGTGTCCTTCAAGGAGTATTCCGGCAGCAACATTTCCGAAGTCATCCTGGCCGCTGACGCCATCGTGGCCGACGGCATGGACGCCGTGTTCACCCCCACCGACAACACCATCATGGCCGCTGAGCTGGCGATTTACGAAGCCCTGGCCGAAGCGGGCATCCCCCACTACACCGGAGCGGACTCCTTCGCCCTGAACGGCGCGTTTCTGGGCTACGGCGTGGATTATGCCAACCTGGGTAAGGAAACCGGCAACATGATCGCCGCTATCCTGCTGGACGGCGCGGACACCGCCACCTTGCCCGTCATGACCTTCGATAACGGCACCGCCACCGTGAACGTGGAAACCTGCGCTGCCATCGGCTTTGACTATGACGCCATTGCCGCCGCCTTCGCTCCCTTCTGCACCAACGTGCAGCCCATCACCACGGCGGAGAGCTTTGAAGACCTGAATCAATAACGCCTGTGCGTCCTTCCCCCTTGGGCCTTATTCCTTCCCCAAGGGGGAAGGATTTTGGTTTAATTGTAAAACCCTTTACCACAAATAATTTGGAGACGAAGACATGACGCCTGACAAATGGTTATCCCTGGGCCAGACGGCCCTGGAATTGGGCCTGATCAACGCTCTGACGGTGCTGGCCCTGTTTCTTTCTTATTCCATGCTGAACGTGTGCGACCTGAGTACCGACGGGTGTTTCACCTTAGGCGCGGCGGTTGGCGCATTGGTGGCGATTGCGGGCTATCCCTGGCTGTCCCTGCCTGCGGCCATGCTGGCGGGCAGTCTGTCCGGGTTCGTGACGGCCACGCTGCAAATGCGCATGGGGGTTCAAAGCTTGCTGGCCGGCATCGTGGTGAACACGGGGCTGTATTCGGTGAACATGGCCCTGACGGGGAATAAAGCCACCCTGCCCATGAACAAAACCGCCACTGTTTTTTCTCTGGCGAAGAACCTGCTCAAGAATACGCCCGTGGCGGGGCAGGCGAATCTGTTCGTTATGCTGATCGTGGTCGCGCTGGTGGTGCTGTTCCTGTGCTTCTTCCTGCGCACGAAGCTGGGCTTGGCAATCCGCGCCACGGGCAGCAATGCGGACATGGTGCGCTCCTCCTCCATCAACCCCGCCTTCACCACCACCGTGGGCCTGTGCGTATCCAACGCCTTCACCGCCCTGTCCGGGTGCCTGATGGCGCAGCAGCAGAAGAACTATGAGGTGAACATGGGCAGCGGGATGGTTACCGTGGCCCTGGCCTCCCTGCTCATCGGCGGGGTGTTCTTTGGCAAGCACCGCAGCGTACCCCTCCGGGCGGTAGGCGCGGTGCTGGGCGCGTTCCTGTTCCGGCTGGTGTACGCCCTGGCCCTGCGGCTGGATATGCCCGCGTTCATGCTCAAGGCCGTTTCCTCTATCATCGTCATCATCGCCATTTCCGGGCCGTACCTGCGCAAACAGTTCCCCGTGATGCTGAAAACCCTGCGGACGCGGAACCGTGTCCCCGATACAGCGGAAGGGGGCAAGGGCTGATGCTGCGCCTGAACAACGTATCAAAGACCTTCAATCCCGGCACTGTCAACGAAAAGCACGCCCTGACCGACCTGACCCTCCATATCCACGAAGGGGATTTCGTTTCCATCATCGGGGCCAACGGCGCAGGCAAATCCACCCTGTTCAATCTCATTTGCGGCAGCTTTTTCCCGGATGCCGGGGAAGTATATTTAGACGGGCGCAACGTGACCATGGAGCCGGAGCATATGCGGGCCCGGAAAATCGGCCGCCTGTTCCAGGACCCCAAATCGGGCACCGCGCCGGATATGAGCATCGAAGAAAACCTGGCTCTGGCGGCGGGCAACGGCGGCTGGCTGTCCCGGGTATCGGCGGCTGATAAGCGGCAGTTTCGGGAACGGCTGTCCCTCTTAGGCATGGGCCTGGAGGACCGGATGAAGCAGCCCGTAGGCCTGCTGTCCGGCGGACAGAGGCAGGCGCTGACCCTGCTCATGGCGACGTACCATGTGCCCAAGCTCCTGCTCCTGGACGAGCACACCGCCGCCCTGGACCCTGGCACGGCGGAAAAGGTGCTGGCCCTGACCCGCAGTATCGTGGAGGACAACCATATCACCTGCCTTATGATCACCCACAACATGCAGTCCGCTCTGGATCTTGGCAGCCGCACCCTGATGATGGATCAGGGCAGGGTGATTTACGACGTGACCGGCGAGGAGCGGTCCAGGCTCACCATCCAGGACCTGACCGACAAATTCCGCCAGGCCAGCGGCAAAGCCCTGGACAACGACCGGATGCTGCTTGGTGTTTGATGCTTTCTGCTCAAAAAAGGGACTGCGTTTCGGCAGTCCCTCTCTTATTCCATGGGCGGCCAAGGCCCGCTTTCATGGTCGTGAGGCCGTTCTCAGAATTTCAGCATGTAGGTGCTCACATAGCCCTGCTTGCCATCGATTTCCACCTTGCACCAGTTTTCTCCCTTTTCCAGCACCTTGACCTTCGTGCCCACAGGATACGCCTTGATCACCTTGGTTTTCATGCCGGGGTACACGCGGAAATTGACTACGCAGCCGCCGTTGATGTTTTTCAGCACCGCCTGAACAGGCGCGCACAGCGGCGTGGTATAGGAAGGCGCTTTTTCGGAAGAAAGGTAAGCGCTGGACATGTAGCCCACCAGGTTGCCCACCTTCACCTTATGCCAGCCATTGCCCGCCTGAAGCACGGTGACGGCTGTGCCGACGGGGAAGGAGGTAATGATTCGGGCGCAGCTGTTGGGCGCTGCCCGCAGGTTCAGGCCGACGCCGGTGTTGGTGCGCACATACATGGTAGAACTGGAAGCGCCGAAGTTCAGGTATTTGGTCATCATGTAGCCTTCTTTTCCGGCTACCTTGACCTTGCTCCAGGTATCGCCCTTGGAAACCACTTCGATGCAGGTGCCCGTGGCGTACTGGCCCAGCACCTTTGCCTCCAGAGAAGCCGTCTGGCGCAGGTTCAGTCCGCCGCCTTTCACGGCGGCGCATTCGCTGGCCAGGCCGGCGGCAGGCACAGCAAGGCACAGCGCGCCAGCCAGCACGGCGCTGAGAATGCGATGGGATTTACGGTTGTTCATGGGGATTTCCTCCTTTGGTATATCATAGATTCCGGCCTTGGCCGTTCACTGTATTGACGGAAGCGGTTCCCCTTGTTCATCCGCGGATCGCTGGTAATGTTTGGAAGAAAAAACACTAATTTCTAAAGTTTTCCAGTCTCCTTTCCGTTATCTCCCACATGATGGCGTAAGGTAAAGGTTTCCATTCTTTCCGTGCATCCGTTCCTTCCATATATTACCTTATTCATTGATTGAAGTTTTCCGGCTCGCTCCATATTTTCGACAAAACTTTACAAAAATCGATGGATACCGTATAATCAACAGCGGAAAAGAAAGCAATCGGCTTCGGGAAAGGATGGGCGCCGGGATGGTGGACTACGTAAAAATGGGCAAGCGGATGAAATACAAACGCCAAGCCAAAAACATGAATCAGGAAGATATCGCCCGAATGGTGCAGATTTCCCCTTCCTATTACGGGAATATCGAGCGCGGCAACCGGGTGCCCAGCGTGGATACATTGGTGGCCATTGCCAATGTTCTGGAGGTGGGTACGGATTTTCTGCTGGCCGACAGCCTGACGGCGGCGAATCCCCAGCGCACCGCGCAGGAAACCCGGGTGCTGACCCGGTTCCTGCGGGATCGGGTGGAAGAATTAAAATACGACGGCGCTTTCGACGCGGACGAAGCGACCCCGGAACCTTGAGTAGGCGTTCATTACGTACCGACTGACCAGCTGTGAGCATGGTAAGATTTTTCATTCGTAAGAGGCGTTTTTTAATTGACACAAAGCGCCTTTTTATGTTACGATCCTGTTGCATTCATGATTTCAGGAGGTAATCAGTTATATGAAATTTGCAAAAAAGCTACTTTTGTTGGCGCTGACCGCGGCGCTGTTTGCATCTTCCTTCTCCGGTCTTGCGGCATCCCTCTCCCTGGGGAGCGCCATGCCGGATTTTACAGTGGAAACCATAAACAGCGGCGCCTTTACCCTGTCCGAAGCGCTGAAGGAAAAGAAAGCGGTGCTGATCAATTTGTGGGCTTCCTGGTGCGGGCCCTGCCAAATGGAATTCCCCTATCTGCAAAAAGCCTATGAGCTGTACGACGACGTGGTGGCCGTGGTCGCCCTATCCGTGGAAAGAAGCGATACGCCTGAAGTGCTGACGGCTTACGCGGAGGAAAACGGGCTGACCTTCCCCATCGGCAGCGACAGTACGGTGGACCTGAGCTCGGCCTTCGGCGTACAAAGCATCCCCACCAACATCATCGTGGACCGGTTCGGCAACGTTGCCTTCATCGAGGTGGGAGCGCAGCCCAGCGTCAGCGCCTTTACCCGCCTGTTTGACGCTTTCACCAGCGACAGCTATACTCAGACCCGGGCGCTGGATAAAATCCCCGCCGCTAAGCCTAAGATCGCGGCTTCCGATGCTTCGGACCTGAGTGCCGCCCTGAATATTGAAGGCGGGCAGATCGTTTTCGCCAACGATCAGGATGATACGGTGTGGCCCATGACGCCCGTGGAAAAGGACGGGCGCACAGCTTTGGCCTCCACCAATACGGGGGAAGAAAACACAGAGGCGGGCCTGACAGCCCAAGTGCGCGCGGCGGAGGGCGACATGCTGGCCTTTGATTTTGCCACCGATACCGAAGACCACTTTGATCTGCTGGTGATCCGCGTGGATGGGGAAAGAGTGAAGTCCTTTGGCGGCGCGCACGATTGGACCACTTGGGTGCTGCCGCTGACAGCGGGAGAGCACGAAATCTCCTTCCGTTATGAAAAAGACAGCAGCGGCAGCAAGGGAGAAGATACCGTATGGCTGGATAACGTGCGCTTAGTATCCGGCGCGGAAGCCCAGGAACTGCTTGCCGCCCTGCCCGATTATCCCACGGCGGAGGAAACCTCCATGACGGTGCTGACCAGCGGCGCGAAAGAGATCCTCTTTGACGACCCGGACGGTTTGATGGACAGGTATTACGGCAGCAAGTCCTACTGGATTGTGCCCGGAGGCGCTGTGGAAGTGTTTGTTGCCGCCGCAAAGGATATCGACCCTGAAAGCGCTTTCCTGTACAATAATTACGATCAGTCCATCGTGAGCCTGCCAGATGCCCAAACGGAGGGCGGCTATACCGTTTCCACCGGCCTTCACAGCCTGGAAACCACCGGCAACTGGGACACCACCGTTTTCCTGTATCCTGACGCTTCCACGCAGATCGAGGACGTTTATTACATTACCCTTTTTGCTAATGAGGATGACGTGAACGATCTGGTGTTTTACATGCTGAACAACCTGGCAAAGGACGGCCAAACCCTGTCCTGGAGCTATGCGGACAGTACGCCCGCTGAATGTGAGTACACCGTCCGCTTCATCGACCAGAACGGCGATCCCGTGCCCGGCTGTATCGTGAATTTCTGCACGGACACCTTCTGCATGCCCGTCGTTGCGGACGAAACCGGCATTGCCCGGTTTAGCGGCGAAGCCTACGCCTACCATCTCCAGGTGCTCAAGGTGCCTTCGGGCTACGCCTTCGACACCGCCCAGGAGTTTTGGACCGAAGAAAACGGCGGGGAAACCATCATGGCCGTTACCAAAGAATGATCACGGTGGATTGCAAAACAAAACGCGGGCGAAATACCGTCCGCGTTTTGTTTTGCAATGAAATTGTGAAAGGACCGGATCAGCCTACGGTGATTATGTGCCGGCGGGCGATGCTTTCGCCCTTTTCCAGGCGCATGAAGCCGGGCTTTTGGTCGATGGCGGCGGGGGCGTCCACGAAATCGGGACCGTTGCACCAGGGCTCGATGCAGATATAGGGGGCCTTGGGCTTGGTCCAGAGCAGCAGGAAGGGATGATCGGGATAATCCACCCGGATGGTGCGGCTATGCTTGCTGCTGCGCAGGGTCACGCCCCGGCTTTTGATGCTGCGGAACACCAGGGCGTCCACGGCGAAGTATTCATATTTCAGCGGGAGGGTTTTGGCATGCTCCGCCAGGATCACGGTTTCATGATCGTTCAGGTTGCCGTGAAGGGGCGAATGGGCCAGGGTTTCTTCCTCGTCGAACACGATCTCGTAATCTTCGATCCCGGTGGGGGTGGCGTAGGCTTCATGGGAGCCGATGCTGAAACAGAAGGGCCACTGATCCCGGTTGGTGACGGTATATTTCACTTCCAGCCGGTTATCCGTTACCGTATAGGCAGCCCGCAGGTCGTATTCATAGGGGAAGCCTTCGTGCTTTTCCTGGAGCAGGAAGGTGGCCTGGTTTTCCTTCGTATCTTCCACCTGCCATTCCAGGGGACGGATAAAGCCGTGCTTGGGCATGGGATACCATTTTCCCTGCCATTCATAGCAGTCGTTTTTCAGGCCCCCCGCCACGGGGAACAGAATGGGCGCACGGTTGGGCCAGAAAGCCGGATCGCCGTTGAACATCCGTTCCACGCCGTTTTTATCCTGGATGGACTGAATCTCCGCGCCTTTGGAGGAAATCGTAACGGACAGCAGGCCGCTTTTGATTGTAACCAGTTTCATACCGCATCTTCCTTTCTTCTGTAACGCCCGGCATACTCCCATACGAGGCCCGCCGGGACGGTCGCCTCGTGGTTATCCCATAACGCCATATATATTCAGCCGTCTTCGCTTTCCCGTTCAGTGCCGAGGTCGTCGCAGCAGGCTTCTTCCGCCGCTCCTTCATCCCCTTCGGGGAACACCGCCTGAGTGATTTCCCTGGCCCGGTCATATTGGGCAAAGGGTACGTACAGGCTGTACATTTCCAAGGATAGGCCGGTGAGCACCGTCATGGCAGCGCCCAAGCTGCCCTGTTTGAGATAGGGGATCTTTTCCTGATCCAGCAGTTCACAGGCCATATCCACCCAGATCTGCCCGCCGGACAGCAGAAAACAGGGGTCCTCCGGCAAAGCGTCCCGGCGGCATTTTTTGCCGCATTCAGGGCAGATTTCGCCCTCCACCAGCCGTTGGCAGCGGTCGCAATACATACTCTTTCCCCCTTTCAGATCGTTTCCTGAAATCAAAATCAAATGCCCTTTTTGATCCAGGCATCCCAAGCCGCTTCGTCCACTCCCAATGTCACCTGTTCGCCGCAGCGCACGATGGGCGTGCGCAAAAAGCGGGGGTATTCCATGAGCGTGTCCAAAATATACTGGGCATCGTCGGTATGGGCCGCGGGATGGCAGATGGCTTCCGGGTTTTTGCGGTCCATCAGGTTTTCCACGCCCAGCCGCCGGGCAAACAGCTGCAGCTCCCGGGCGCCCAGCTTATGCTTTTTGAGATCCATCAGCTGATAGGGCACCCGTCGTTCCTTGAAAAAGCGCTCCGCCTTCTGGGTATCAAAATTCTTTTTCAGGCAGTAAATCTGAATGCTCATGCCTGGGGTTTCTCCCTGTCTTCCTCTTCCGTGAAGGGAAGCGGAACCCGGTTCTCCCCGTCCTCCCACAACCGCTCCAGATGGTAGAAGCGGCGGTCCTCGGGATGGAAGATATGCACCAGCACCGTACCGTAATCCAGCACGATCCAGCGTCCTTCGCCCTGCCCTTCCCGGGCGCGAAGGGTCACGCCTTCCATGGCCAGCGCGTCGTCCACATCGTCCGCCAGCGCTTTCACCTGCAGGGCGGACCGGCCGGAGGCGATGACCATATAATCGGTGATCACGGTCAGATGAGATACGTGCAGTACAGTGATATCCTGCGCTTTTTTATCGTACAGGATACGGGCGATCCTCAGGGCCAGGCTGCTGTTTTCCATTCAGATTCCTCCTTCTTCTTCTTCCAGCGCCACCAGGCGCTTTTCTTCTGGGGTCATCAATCCTTTCACATAGGCCATTGTTTTTAACGATGACGGGTCAAACGCCCGATTGGTCTCTCTTAAATATTCCTGGGTGAGCTGGAAGGAGCGGTATACTGCTGCGGGAAGGGAAAGCTCCGCAAGGCGGCGCAGCTCTGATAAACCCTTGTAATCTTCCCGGGTTTCCTCTGTGGCGTCCGCCACAAAAATGCACATTTCCAGCCGGGACATGCCCACCCTGCCCACCGTGTGGCTGCGGATGGCGTTCAGCACGTCTTCATCCCGGATGCCGAATTCCCGCTGGGCCAGAAAAGCGCCCACCGGGGCGTGCAGCAGCGCGCCGGAAGCCAGGACCGCTTCGTCCTGAACCAAATGCTCTTCCCGCGCAAGGCGGTTCATTTCCTTTAAGCTCATCCCCTTGGCGCAGTCGTGCAGCAAGCCCGCCAGCGCCGCCTTCTGCACCGGCAGCCGGTGGATGGCGGCCAGCCTCACCGCTTCCCTCCGCACCCCCAGCGTATGCTGAAAACGGTGGGGATTCATCATTGCTTTCAATTTGGGCTCAAAATCGGGCTGATACAGACCCCGCTGGGCCATAAAGCAAAGCACCTTCGGATTTAAGCCGGGCGCGTCCTGATATTGGGCCGTCTGCGTGCGGATCATGGAAGCGGAATAGGGCGTGCGGAATTCCGGCAGCATTTCGATCCGCGCCCCCGCCTGACGGGCCTTTTCCAGAGCCTCCTGAGCGTCCACGCCGCTGCGGGCAAAACACAGGAAGGAACAATGGGAAAACAGTTTGTCCGCCTGATACCAATAGGGCAGGCTCACCAGTTTATCTGCGCCGATCAGAAAAACGAATTCCGCGCCCGGGAATTCCTGTTTTAAGGGAGCGATGGTATCCCACGTATATTTTACGCCCGCTGCCATTCCCGCCTGGGACAGCATGAGCTTTTCTTCCCCCTCGATCGCCAGGCGGCACATGGCCAGCCTGTCCGGCGCTTTGGCGTCCGCTTCCCGATGGGAAGGCCGTGCCATGGGCAGAAAGATCACCCTGTTCAGGCCGCCGGATCGCAGCGCTTCCCGGGCCAGGGCAATATGTCCATCATGAATGGGATCAAACGTTCCGCCCAATACGCCCAGTTTCTGCAATTCGATCATCTCCTGTCCATATTATACAACATTTTGGGCATTCTGAAAAGAGGGGGAGGACACAAGAATGCAGGATTATTTGCATCATTCGCGTTTGGGAAGCATTTTAGACGGCATCGGTTTTCATTTTCTTGCGATGAGTGTCAGTTTTTTGTGGTTTCTGCTGCTGTGGGGCCTGCGTCTATCCAGCGCGCTGGCGGGGCTGGCTCTGTATGGAATGATCCTGCTGCTTAGGCGCAAAGTGCGGGATGATCACCTGGCCCGCAGGGAAAAACAGATGCGGGCAGCTATCGGCGGGGAACTGGCTCTGGAAAGGCTGCTTTTGACCCAGAAGGAACGAGCGCACTTTGAAACCGCCATGCTGCTGTCCATGGCTCATCCCCTGGTGCTGCTGCAAACGGGCGAAGAAGGAGTGCTGTGCGATTTAAAGGGTCAAAAGGTGCTGATCGCTTTTTTGCAGCGTCCCGCATCCGCCGCCGCGGAAGCGGAGCACGTGCTGACCATGCAGCAGGATATCCAATCGCTGCGTGCGGACAGGGGCTTGCTGTGCGCCCCCTGCGGCATTTCGGCGAAAGCCCGGGAGCAGGCCCAGTCGCAGCCGCCCGTATCCTTCCTTTCCAGGGAAGAACTGATTGCCCTGTTCGGCTGTACGAATCCCGCCACGGACGCTCAGCTGGTGGCGCTGGGCCGGAGAAAAAAAGCCCCCCGGCCCTTCCGATTGATGCGTATGGTATTGGACCGCAGCCGGGCAAAACGCTATGCATGCTACGGTGCGCTGCTGCTCATCATGCACCAATTCACCGGCTTTTTCTTTTATGCTCCCGCTGGCCTTTTGTGTTTGGGCCTGGCGGCGGCATGCCGGTGCGTGCGGGAAAGAAACGACCTGTTTGACCGTTGAGCTTTACGGCCGTTCCAGATTCAGATACAGGTTTTCTCCGTTGGGCTCGTCCATGACCAGGTTCAGATATTGGCCGAAAACGCCTCCCTCGTATTCCTGCCAAAGGGCGTAGGCCGGATCGTCCCGCCAGGTGGGGTCCGTACTGCTGTATGTGCCGGAAAAATAGGCCAGATTGAAGCGGGCGGCAAAGTCCGCCATAGCGGCCAAAGCATCCTCAGACAGGGAAGCGCCCGCCAGCGCCGACCGTGTTTTTTCTTCCGTAATGTCATAGAACCATGCATGGCTCTCCGTAAGCATTCCCTCCGGCAGGTCCGCGGCGGAAAGCGAACGGGCTTCATATTGCACAGAACCGTCATCCCTTAGGGTGACCATAGCATACCGATGGGGCCACAGGCAGAACGCGCCTAAGGCCGCGTCAGCCACGTCTGCTTCCTGGGCGACATGCTGGATGTGCAGATGGCCGGACAGATTCAGCCGTACTCCGTATTGCCGCGCTAATTCCAGCATGGTTTCATAGCCCATCATTTGATAGCTGTTCCGGAGGAAATCCGTATGAGCGATCAGGCTGTGGTGGGTCACGGTGATCACTTCCGCTCCGGCCTGCCGGGCCTGCTCCAGCACGCTTTGCAGCCATGCCCGATGGCCAGCGGAAAACAGGCCAAAGGTTTGCGCCTGGCCTTGGTAAAAAGCCACGTCGGTCATAGCCGCCCACAGGGAATCGCTCAGGGGAACAGCGTAAGAAAATGGGCGCCCTCTGTTCCGGGCAGCATGAAATCCTGATAAATGGACGCAAAATCCGCTTCCGTGACGCCCTCCGTGCCGTACCAGCCCCCATCCGTATACCCTCGGGCAGCGCCGGTGTTGATGTCATGATTGCCGGGGATCACCCACACGGGCACCCCCATTTGCCTTAAACGTGTAAACCGTTCAGCCAGCGCCTGGTGGCTGGCCTTTTCCCCGTTGAAGGTCAGATCGCCGGAAACGATCAGCGCGTCGGGCGTTTCCCGCAGCACGGTCTTTTCCAAAGCGTCCAGCAGTTCATCGCCATATTGGGTGAATTTCCCGTCCCCGGCGCGCAGCGCGCGAAGGAACAATTCGCTTCCTTCATAAAGCTCTCTGGCCAGATAGTGCAGATCGCTCACGACCATCACCCGGGTTTCACCCAAGGCGCAGAAGGGAAAAAGCAGCAGCACAAATGAAAGCAGAAATAGCACGGCTTTTCTTCTCATCGCTTTGATCATATCCTTCATATGGTTCTTTCTTCCTTTTCGCGGTGTTCTCACGCGCTTTCTCCTGCCGCATACCCTGATAAGGGAAGGGGGGAGAGGCCATGGGGCTGTGGACGGCGGACGGGGAACAGGGGCTGATGCTGGCGGAAAAAGATTCCTGCCGCAGGCTGGGGCCGCCTTGCGGCGCGCTGTGCTCAGGCTGGGGGCGGATCTTCTGCGCGGAACAGCATCGATGCGTCTGCCGGGAGCAGGAAACAGGCGATACGCTGTTCGATCTGCCCTTGCCCACCGGCGTATGCGCCATGACGGTATGGGGCGGCCAGGTCTGCGCCCTTTCCTCGGACGCGGACAGCGTGACCGCCTTTTCCGCCTTAACGGGAGAATTGCTGTGCTGTGCTCCAGCGGGGGTGTACCCCCGGGATTTGTGCGTTTCCCGCCAGGGCCGGTTCCTGGCGGTAGCGGGCGGGGCCAGCGGCACCGTGCTGCTGCTGGACCGAAACCTGCGGCCGCTGCGGGAATACCGTCTGCCGGGCGCCGTGTGCGGCGTGTGCTGTCTGCGAAGGAGCCTGCTGGCTCTGTGCGCCGTGGAGCGGGTTGAGATCGAAACGAGGCTCATGCGCGTAAGCCTTCGCGGCACGGCGGAAGAAGTGTTTTCTTCTCCCCTGGTGCCCGCCTGCCTGTGTTCCCTGCCGGGAAGCGGCTGCGCCGTGGGCTGCATGGGGCGGGCGCTGTTCCTGTCTTCCAGCTACAAAATCGTGGGATCGCTGCCCTGCCCCTGCCCCGTGCGCATCCGGCCCACCCGGCGGGGCGTGCTGATCTGCGATCCCTGTCAGGGTACGGCTGCACTGGCGGGCGGGCCTGTGCTGTACCAGGGGCCGTCGCCCCAGGACGCAGTGCTTGTATGATGAAGATGATTTCAAGGACACTTTAAATCAGCAAAAGAGTTGAGAGTGGGGAGTTGAGAGTTGAGATTTATATAGACAATCAAACAGGATTCTCTTGTGATGGCACTATATAATCTCAACTCTCCACTCTTAACTCTCCACTCTGATTTAAAGTGCTCTTTAAGAGCAAAAAAGAGAGCATAGCATCGCGTGCTGCGCTCTCAATAAAGCCGGGGTTTGCGTTCGCGGGCGTACATCAATTCCGTTTTGTAGCTGCTGCGGATCATGAACTGGTAAGCGTCGTCCTTCTGACCGTTGGGCCGCGTCACCTTATACCGTTTCAGCTTGTAGCACCTGTTTTCCTGTAAAATCGGCAGATCATCGACGATCGTCTGAGCCAGGGCCAGGGTGCGCCGGGGATTCAGGGGGCGGTGGCCCCATTCCGACATGACGAAAGCGCCGATTTCTCCCGGCGGGCACACCGAGAAGAATACAATGCGGGTGCGTTCGATCAGCACATGGTCGATTTGGTGCTGGCGGGCTTCCAGCACCAAAGGATAAATCTCATAATACAGCATGCTGCCCCGCATGCGTTCCTTATCGATCCGTTCATGCTGGCGGCGGACATGATCCGTCCATAGGATCAGCAGCATGCCCACTGCCGCCGCACAAAAAAACAGCGTCCATCCGCCCATCCGCATAAACTCCTTTCCCCTCCAATATATAGTGTATTGTATCACCCTGCCTACACTATTGCAAGACGGATTCGAGATTGTAGACAATTTGTAATACTTTTGAGAAGTCTGTCGGAGAGGTGCAATAAAAGAGAGCTGAGAGTGAAGAGTTGAGAGTTGAGATTGAGATTGTTCTCCGATACGCTTCTCTCAGGATAAACATTCTTTGATCTCAACTCTCCGCTCTCAACTCTCAACTCTCAACTCATGTCGGACTGAGCGGATGCTTATCTGTTAGATAAACTCCTTATTTCATCTTTTGCAGCAGCCACTTGAACCCGCCTGCCGGCAGCACCACGTTGCCCGCGGGCTGCTCCTTGCCGTCGATCAGATCGGTGAACATGGTGGGATCGTTGACGAAAGCGGTCTGCTCGTCGTCGGCGAAATTGAACAAGGCCAGCAGCTTTTCGCCCCGGGCGTAGCGCCCGATGCCCAGCACATGGTCGTTGCCCGTCTGCAGCACCCAGGTATCGGCGCTGTCGTCAAACACCGTATGCTCCTCCCGAATGCTTTCCAGCAGCCGGATGCCGGAAAACACCTGGCCGGGCACGGTGTCCGGTTTGCCGCGCTTGGCCGCCCGCTTCCAATCCAGATTGCCCCGGTGCAGGTAGCGGCTGTCCTCGGCCTTGAGGGGGTCGTCGTGATAGGCGTTATCGCTCTTCTGGGCGATTTCGTCGCCGCTGTACAGCACCGGCACGCCGCTTAGGGTAAACATGAAAGCGTGCAGCATCAGATCGAGCCTGACGGCCTTTTCCAGGGCGGCCTTGTTCTTTTTCTCTTCAGCGGCTTCGATGCCGCACAGGGAGGCGGTGGTGCCGCACAGGCGGGCGTCGCCAAGCCGGGGATCATCGTTGTACAATTCCCCGCGGGAGGGGCTGCCGGGAAATTTTCCGGTGAAGTAATCGTTCAGGAACTTCTTGTGGGGCACTTCCTCCCAGCCGAACTGGCGCAGGAAGGGATAATCCAGGCCCCAGCCGATATCGTCGTGGCAGCGCAGGTAATTGAGGAACGTGTATTCCTTGGGCAGGGCGAATACCTGGCCCATCTGGTGAGCCAGCAGGCGTACGTCCTTGGTGGCCACGGTATGCCAGATGGAGGCCATGGTGGTCACGTTGTACAGCATATGGCATTCGGGTTTTTCCACCGTGCCGAAATAGGGCACTACCTTGCTGGGTTCCATCACTACTTCGCCAAGCAGCAGCGTGCCGGGGCACACGATTTCGCACACCATACGCATCATGCGAACCAGGGTGTGCACCTGCAAAAGATTCCGGCAGGGAGTGCCCAGGGCTTTCCAGATATAGGGCGTGGCATCCAAACGGATGATGTCGATGCCGTGGTTGCACAGGTTCAGCATATCGTCCGTCATATCGTTGAACACGGTGGGGTTGGCGTAGTTCAGATCCCACTGGTAGGGGTAGAAGGTGGTCATGACCACTTTTTTTGCTTCCTCGCACCAGGTAAAGTTGCCCGGCGCGGTGGTGGGGAACACCTGGGGCACTGTCTGCTCGTAGGCGTTGGGAATATCCCAGTTATCGTAGAAGAAATATCGGTTTTGGTATTCGATATCCCCGGCCTTGGCCTTTTTCGCCCATTCGTGATCCTCGCTGGTGTGGTTCATCACAAAATCCAGGCACACCGCGATGCCGCGCTCGTGGCATTTGGCCGCTAGCTCGTACAGGTCCTCCATGGTGCCCAATTCGGGCTGCACCTTCCGAAAATTGCTCACCGCGTACCCGCCGTCGCTGCGGCCCTCGGGGCTTTCCAGCAGGGGCATGAGATGCAGGTAATTCACGCCGCAGTCGGTAATATAATCCAGCTTTTCCTGCACGCCCTTGAGCGTGCCCGCAAAGGCCTTCACATACATCAGCATGCCCACCAGATCGTGGCCCTTGTACCAGTCGGGGTAAGTTTCCCGCGCCCGGTCCATGAGCTTTAAATCTTCGGGCCGTTCCTCCCAGCAGCGGTACAGCATGCTCACGAAATAATCGTAAGCCTGCATATCGTTGTGGTACAGCTCGCAGTACAGCCATTTCAGCTCGTCCTCGTGGCGGTTGAAGCGGACGGCAAATTCCGTTTTCCATTCAGGATGAGTCATGGGGACATTCCTCCTGTGCATTCAGTCAAGTGGGATTGAAAGAGCACTTTAAGTCACGGAGAGTTGAGAGTTAAGAGTTGAGAGTTGAGATGCATTTTGTTTTAAAATCGATAGGGACTCAGTTTGACCGACTATATAAATCTCAACTCTCAACTCTCCACTCTCCACTCTTTTGTAACTTAAAGCGTCCTTAAAGCGTGCGGCTTAATCCAGCAACCCCCGCAGGGCCTGGCAGGCGGCGTCGAAGGCGGCGTCGCTGGAAGGGTAGGTGAAAGCGCCGCCCACCCGGCTCTTTTCCCCTTCGCGCTCTAAGGTTTTCAGGGCGTCGAACACCGTCAGATGGGGTTCCACGGTGAGGCACTCGCCGCCCTGATCCAGGAACGCCTTCAAAATCTTTTCCACCTGGCCGTCGCCCTTTCCGGCGGGCACCACGCTGTTGTCCGCAAAGAGCGCGTCCTTAATGTGCATGTATTTGATTTTGCTGCCCAGCTGCTTCCAGGCTTCCCAGGTGTCCTGGCCGCACTGAACGAAATTGGCCGGGTCGAACACGCCCGCGATGCGGGGTTCTGCTTCCAGGATTTCCAGACACCGGTCTGCCATGTCGCCGTAAATGCCCTTTTCGTTTTCATGGCACAGGGTCACGCCCGTGCCCTCCGCCGCGTCCGCCATCACGTGCAGCCGCCGAAGCACCTCGTCCCGATAATCCGCCGGATTTTTCCCCGCCGGGATATAGAAAGAGAACATGCGGATGTTTTCCGCGCCCAAGATTTTCGCCACCTCGATGACGTGGCGCAGGGTATCCATATGGGCGTTAAAATCGTCCTTTTCAATATCGATCTTGCCGATGGGCGAACCGATGCTCCATACGGTCAGCCCCGCCGCGTCCATCTTGGCCCGCACCTCACGGGCTTTGTCTAAGGTAATGGCGGCTACGCTTTCCCCGTCCACATTGCGGATCTCCAGGCCTTGCAGGCTGTTGCGCTGCATGGCGATGATCTGTTGGTCGATGATGGGGCTGGCTTCGTCGGCAAAGGCATAGATTCTGGGCTGTTTCATGGCGATTCATCCTTTCCTGTTTTAAGAGTTGAGAGTTGAGAGCGAAGAGTTGAGATTTATATAGTCAGTCAAATAGGATTCTCTCGTGATCTCAACGCTTAACTCTCCACTCTGATTTAAAGTGTCCTTGAATCGACTGAGCTGCTTCTTCCCTTGTATTGTACCTTGCTTTCAGCGTTTTTTCAATAGGTGCCGGGCAAGGCGCGCGAATTTTCAGAAATACGGTCAAAAGCTGGCTTCTTTGGTCGAATGGGGCATATCTTTTTCTGTTTCCGCATACGCTGTAGATCGGCCAGGTTCCTCAAATGATCCGCTTCTAAACCCTTTCTTATCCGCATAGGTTATGGCAGTCAGGAAAGGAGGCGGAAGCCCATGATCAAACGGGTGGAAGGAGCCCGGGAGGTACGAAAGGCAAAGAAGCGGAGGGCGTCTGGCGCGCTGCTGGCCGCGGTGCTGCTGTGCTTGGTCGGCGCGGTATACGCATCCGGCACACGCACTGCCGAAGTAGTGGCGCGCAAGCGGGAGCTGCCCATATACGCGGTGGACCGAGGCGACAACAAAATCGCCATCAGCTTCGACGCGGCCTGGGGCGGCGACAAAACGGAAAAAATCCTGGATATATTGGATGAATATGGGGTAAAAACCACGTTCTTTATGGTGGATATCTGGACCCAGCGTTTTCCTGACTTAGTGAAGGAAATCATCGCACGGGGCCATGAAATCGGCAATCATTCCACTACGCACCCGAAAATGAGCACCCTGAGCCGGGATCAGATCCGGCAGGAGCTGGATACCATGGCGGACAACGCCCAGGCCCTGACCGGCGTGCGGCCTATCCTGTTCCGGCCGCCCTACGGCGATTACAATAACGACGTGGTGCTCGTCGCAAGGGCCTCCGGCTATGTGCCGGTTCAATGGAGCGTGGATTCTCTGGACTGGAAAAACAAGGGGGTGCAGCCCCTGATCGACCGGGCCACGAAAAACGTGAAAAGCGGCGATATCGTGCTCTTTCACAACGATTCCAAATATATCCTGGATGCGCTGCCCACCATTCTCAAAAGCTATCGGGAGCAGGGGTTCACGGTGGTGCCCATTTCCGAACTCCTGCTGACCGGAGAAACCACATTGGACGCGCAGGGGATTTTGCACCCTGCTCCCACAACAATACCGGAGGTGTGAAGCAACATGGAAACGGAAAACAATCAACTGACGCTCTGCGGCGTGATCGAAAGCGAGCCGGTGCTGGATCATGAGGTATTCGGCGAGCATTTTTACCGCATGGATCTGAAGGTGCCGCGTTTGTCCGGGGCTCAGGACCTGCTCCCCGTCACGGTAAGCGAACGGCTGATGAACAGCCAGGTGACCCCCGGCGTGCGCATTGCCATTCAAGGGCAGCTGCGATCCTACAACAAAGTGATGGGCGGAGCCGGCCGGCTGCTGCTCACCGCCTTCGCCCAGCGGCTGCTGCCGCCGGACGACAGCGAAAACCCCAACATGATCCACCTGACCGGGGCCATCTGCAAGCCCCCGGCCTTCCGCACCACGCCCTTCGGCCGGGAAATCGCCGATCTGATGCTGGCTGTGAACCGGGCGTTCGGCAAGAGCGATTATATCCCCTGCATCGCCTGGGGCCGCACCGCCCGCTACGCCGCAGGCTTAAGCGTGGGCGACCGGCTGGAGGTGCAGGGCCGCTTCCAGAGCCGGGAATATCAGAAGCAAATGCCAGACGGCACGGTGATGAACCGCATGGCCTACGAGGTGTCCCTGAGCCGTCTGACCTGCGTGCGGGATATTCCCCTTGCCGCCCCTGCGGCTGTACGAGAAAACGCCTTACAATAAAATAGTTGAAGCTGCCGCGGTTATAGACCGCCGCGGCTTTTTATAGATCAGAATGGGACCATGGCAAACGAAAAAGCCGCGAGCTGAAAACAGCTCAAACGGCTTCCAGGCATTCAAAATCGTATTCCACTCTCGTCAATTCCAGTCCGCAGGCCGGAGCGGTCACGCCCAGGTCCAGGCGGTTTTTGCTTTCGATGGCGCGGGCCATGCAGCCGGTATCCAGCCTGCCGTGGCCTACGTCAATGAGCGTGCCGGCGATGATGCGCACCATATTGTACAGAAACCCGTTGCCGTGCACCCTCAGGGTGATTTCTTCCCCGTCCCGGGCAATATCAAAAAAGTCGATGGTGCGCACGGTGGTTTTAGCCTGGCCCCCGGCGGCAGCAAAGGCGGCGAAATCGTGGGTGCCGATCAGTGCTTTGGCACATGCCCGCATGGCATCCACATCAAGCGTCACCGGCACATGGGCGGTGCAGTTCCGTAAAATGGCGCTGGCGTGGGGCGCGTTGTGGATGCGGTAGGTGTACAGCTTGCCCGCCGCCATAAAGCGCGCGTGAAAATCGTCCGGCACCTGCCGCGTTTCCGTTACCCGGATATCCTCCGGCAGATACCGGTTCAGCACGAAGGGGTATTTTTCCGGCGGGATGGACGCGCACACGTCCACGTGGGCCCGCTGGCCCAGGGCATGCACCCCCGCGTCCGTGCGGCTGGCCCCCGTGACCCGCGAAAAACGGCCCAGGGCCTTTTCCAGCGCTTCTTCCAAAGCCTGCTGGATGCTGGGCCCATTCTCCTGGTACTGCCAACCCACGTAATTCGTGCCGTCATAGCTGACCGTCAGCAGCAGCCGCATGGGCCGCGCGGTGTTTCCCATTTTCTTTCCCTCTTTTTATCGGATACTTTAACTCGCTAAGGAAGACGGTGGGGCTTTGCCCCACACCCCACCAGGGCGGTGACCGCCCTGGACCCACAGATGCGGAAACAGCATGACGCGGAAAATAAACAAATTCCCGCTGTTGCTTGGAATTGCTGCATTTTGCTTCTGGCCCGGCCGCTGAAAGCGGCCAGCCCGGATGCAAAGCATCCGGGGGAAAGTGCGGGAATAATCCCATAGGGAAAGCGAGCTTTCCCCTGGGGATTTTCCCGGCTTTCCTTGGGCCAGAAGCCCTCAAGCTCTCGTAATCCCAGCGCGGCAGGCGGAGGTTGATGATATTCTCAACGGCGCTGCTTCGCCGAGTGGGATGCAAGGGATGAAATCCCTTGCCGCAGGGTTCAGGGGCCGCGGAGGCCCCTGCTCCGTAAGTGAGTTAAAGTGTCCACCAGAAATAGTCAAGCGCCGTTCCTCACAGAATTCCCTTTAAGAAATGGCCTGTATAGCTCCTTTTTTCCTTCGCCACCTGTTCGGGGGTGCCCTGGGCCACGACGGTGCCGCCGCCGTCGCCGCCCTCGGGGCCTAAGTCGATGATGTAATCGGCGGTTTTGATGATGTCCAGGTTATGTTCGATGACCAGCACGGTATTGCCCGCGTCGGTTAAGCGCTGGAGCACGTGCACCAGGCGGCTCACGTCGTCCATATGCAGGCCGGTGGTGGGTTCGTCCAGCAGCACCAGGGTGCGGCCCGTGGCCCGGCGGCTCAGTTCCGTCGCCAGCTTGACGCGCTGGGCTTCGCCGCCGGAAAGCGTGGTGCTGGGCTGGCCCAGCTTCATGTAGCCTAAACCCACGTCGTACAGGGTGCGCAGCTTTTGCATGATGGGCGGGTGCGCCTCGAAGATGTCCATGGCTTCTTCCACGGTCAGGTCCAGCACGTCGGCGATGGACAGGCCGCGGTACTTGACTTCCAGGGTTTCCCGGTTGTAGCGCTTGCCCCGGCATACCTCGCAGGGCACGTAAATATCCGCCATGAAGTGCATTTCGATTTTCAGCAAACCGTCGCCGGAGCATGCTTCGCACCGGCCGCCCTTCACGTTGAAGGAGAAGCGGTTTTCCTTGTAGCCCCGTATTTTTGCTTCCGGCAGTTGGGCAAACACCTTGCGGATCAGGTCGAACAGGCCGGTATAGGTGGCGGGGTTGGAACGGGGACTGCGGCCGATGGGCGATTGATCGATGCTGATGATCTTGTCCAGCCATTCCGCGCCGTCGATCCCGTCAAAATTCGCCTTCCGGGGCCGGGCCCGGTTCAGCAGATGGGCCAGGGCCCCGTACAGGATGGCGTTGACCAGGCTGCTTTTCCCGCTGCCGGACACCCCGGTGACACAGCAGAACACGCCCAAGGGGAAGTTCACGTCGATGTTTTTCAGGTTGTGTTCCCTGGCTCCCCGCACAGTCAGCCAGCCCTGGGGCATGCGGCGGGTTTCCGGCACGGGAATTTTCTTTTTCCCGCTCAAATATTGGCCAGTGATGGAGCGCGGCTCCTTCATTACGTCCTCCACCGTGCCCTGGGCCACCACATAGCCCCCATGTTCCCCCGCGCCGGGGCCGATATCCACTAAATAATCGGCGCTGCGCAGGGTTTCTTCGTCGTGCTCCACCACGATCAGGGTGTTTCCCAATTCCTGCAAATGCCGCAGGGTCTTGAGTAATCGGGCGTTGTCCCGCTGGTGCAGGCCGATGGATGGCTCGTCCAAAATATACAGCACGCCTACCAGTCCGCTGCCGATCTGGGTGGCCAGCCGGATGCGCTGGGCCTCGCCGCCGGACAGGGTGGCGGCGGCACGGGATAACGTCAGGTAATCCAGCCCCACGTCGCAGAGGAACCCCAGCCGGGCGTTCACCTCCCGCAGGATCGGCGCGGCGATCATGCCGTCCTTTTCGGAAAAGGTGAGGCCATCGAGAAAGCGCTTGGTTTCCTTTACATTCCATTCGCTGATTTCGGCGATGTTTTTTTCGCCCACGGTGACGGCTAAAGATTCGGGCTTCAAACGCCGCCCCTTGCACACGGGGCAGGTCTCGTGGGCCATGTATTCCTCGTAGGCCGCCTTCATACCCTCGCTCTGGGTTTCGGCGTAGCGGCGCTCCAGGGAGGGGATCACGCCCTCGAAGGTGGTCTGGTAGGTGCCTGTGTCAAATTTGATTTTCAGCTTTTCCGTGCCGGTACCGTACAGCAGTTTCTTTTTGGCGTCCTCCGGCAGGGTGTAAAAGGGTGCGTCCATGGAAAAGCCGCACGTGTCCGCCAGGGCCTGAAACATGCTGTGGGCGGTGGAATTCTGTTCGCCGCTGTTCCAGCCCATGCAGGAAATAGCCCCTTCGTTCAGGCTTTTGCTGGGGTCCGGCACCACTAAATCGGGGCTCACCTTCATGGTTTCCCCGAGGCCGCTGCAATGGGGGCACGCACCGTAAGGGTTGTTGAAAGAAAACATGCGGGGGGTCAGTTCTTCGATGTTCACACCGCAGTCAGGGCAGGCGTAATTCTGGGAGAACATGATTTCCTCCCCGTTGGGCATAAGCAAAGCGGAAGCAAGGCCGCCGGACTGCTTCATGGCGGTTTCAAGGCTGTCGGTCAAGCGCTGCTGAATGCCGGTGCGCACCACCAGCCGGTCCACCACCAGGTCGATTTGATGCTTTTTCTGCTTGTCCAAAGCGGGAACTTCGTCCAGCTCGTACATTTCTCCATCAATGCGCACGCGGACAAAGCCGCCTTTCCGGGCATCCTCTAAAAGCTTGGTATGTTCGCCCTTCCGGGAGCGCACTACCGGGGCCAGAATCTGCAATTTCTGTCCCTCGGGCAGCGCCAAAATGGCGTCCACCATCTGGTCCACAGTCTGCTGCTTGATCTCCTTGCCGCAGTTGGGGCAGTGGGGCTTGCCGGTTCGGGCGTAGAGCAGGCGCAGGTAATCGTGGATCTCCGTCACCGTGCCCACGGTGGAACGGGGGTTCTTGGCCGTAGTTTTCTGGTCGATGGAAATGGCGGGGGAGAGGCCGTCAATGGAATCCACGTCCGGCTTGTCCATCTGGCCCAAAAACATGCGGGCGTAGCTGCTCATGCTTTCCACATAGCGCCGCTGGCCCTCGGCGTAAATGGTATCGAAAGCCAGGGAGGATTTGCCCGAGCCGCTTAAGCCGGTAAACACCACCAACTGATTGCGGGGAATGGTGATGCTCACGTTTTTCAGGTTGTGTTCCCGGGCGCCCCGGACGATGATCTTGTCTTCCATGCTTCCCTCCGTCAGGTTGGTGTTGCCGGGCTATTATAGCACGTTTGTTCCCCTTTGTGAAGGGGATTTCCTGAATTCACCGGACAAATGCCGCCTGGAAAACCGCGCCATCGGAAAAGGCTTGCGTTCAGAAGCAGGCTCCATGTATAATTGTTTTGGCGTATGCCGGACGCAGACGCTGGTAAATCGGTTATATGAATAGGAGGCGCGCATGAATCCTGTTTTGCTGCTGGTCGAAGACGACGCCATGCTGCGCGGCGGACTTTCGGAACTGTTCACACGGGAAGGATACCGGGTGATCGAAGCCGGGTCTGTGCGGGAAGCCCGGCAAAAGAAGGATGAAACCGTGCAGGCAATCGTCCTGGACGTGGGCTTGCCGGACGGCGATGGAGTGAGCCTGTGCCGTGAATGGCGCGGTCAGGGCGAAACCCGCCCCATTCTGTTCCTGACCGCCAAGGATGAAGAATTCGACGTGGTGCGCGGCCTGGATTCCGGCGGCAACGATTACGTGACCAAGCCTTTCAGGATGCAGGAATTGCTGAGCCGCGTGCGGGTGCTGCTGCGCGGCAGCCAGATGAAAAAAGCCGCTCTTTCACGCAGCGGATTTGACCTGGACGAAACCCGTATGCAGATACTGAAAGACGGTGAAGCGCTGCCGCTGACATTAACGGAATATAAAATCCTCACGATGCTGCTGGAAAGCAAAGCCGTGGTGCCCAGGGACCGGCTGCTTGGGGTGCTGTGGGATGACGGAGGTAAATTCATCGACGATAACACCCTGTCCGTTCATATGAGCAGGCTTCGGGAAAAGGTGGGCGCGGATCATATCCGCACCGTGCGGGGAGTGGGATACCAATGGGCGGATATGTGATCAGCGGGGTGCTGGCGGCCGTCGCGGCTGTGTTGGCGGTTCGCCTGCTTTGCCAGAAGAAGCGGCTGGAAAAGCTGGCAGAGCAAATGGAAGATTGTCTGGCGGGACGGGGAAAACCCTTGTCCTTTTCGCTCAGGGAGGACGCCCTCGCCCCGGTGGAAAATGCCGCCGCCGAAATGGAAAACCGCATCGAAGTGGAAAAAGAGCGCTATCGGCTGGAGGCAAGGCGTACCAGTGATTTGACGGCGGATATTTCACACCAGCTGAAAACGCCGCTTGCTTCCCTGCGGCTTTTTGTGGAAATGGACGAAAGCGCCCATATGGAACAGGAAATCAGCCAGATCGAACGGATGGAAACGCTGATCGGAAGCCTTTTGCGATTGGAAAAGCTGTGCGCGGACGGGTATGAATTCATGTTTGCGGAGCACGCGGTTCGTCCGCTGATCGAAAACGTGTGGAACCGGCTGCGTCCCTTATGGCCTGAAAAACAGCTAACGCTGACGGGCGACGCAACGATCCGATGCGATGAAAAATGGCTGTCCGAAGCCTTCCTGAACCTGCTGAAAAACGCCTGCGAGCATACGGCGGAAGACGGAAAAATCACCGTCCGGATAGAGCAGACCGAACGGGCTTTCTTCTGCGCTATGGAGGACGACGGCGGCGGGGTGCCTGAAAAGGATTTGCCTCATTTATTTGAACGCTTTTATCGTGCGGAAGGGCAGAAGCAAAACGGCGCGGGCCTGGGCCTGGCTATCGTGAAGGAAATCATCTATCGTCACCATGGGCATATTTCAGCAGAGAATACGAAAGAAGGATTGAAATTCAGCATTTCCATCCCCATCCTGAATCTCACGAAATCATAAAGATGGTTTTCGGGAGGGGCGCGGGGGAACCGCTTTTGACTCAAAAGCGGTTCCCCCGCAAATCTTTCGTCCCCTTACCTTACGAAATCGTAAGGTAAAAGTCACCTGAAAGTAAGGTTGGTTTGGTAGGATACTGTCAGAAGGAGGAATGAACCATGGAAATCTTACGCTGCGAAAATCTGACGAAAACCTACCAAAGCGGAGGCACGCCGGTGC
>JAFXMP010000004.1 GCA_017530275.1 Clostridia bacterium
AGCAGCGTGCCGATAAAGTTCAGGTTGAACACAAACTCAACGCCGCTTTTGTCCAGGTCAAAGAAGGATTTCGTATCGCCCTCGATGTCGCCCGGCTCAAAGTACTCCTTATCCGTTGTGGCGCGCGGATTGTTTCCGCCCGCGCCGTTCAGCAGGATGTCGCAGGGGCCGAAATCCGCCAAGACCTGATCAGCCACGGCATAGCAGATATCCTTGTCCAGCACGTTGCAGCCGTATGCTTTGGCAATGCCGCCTTCCTCCACGATCTCTTCCGCAAATTGATTGGCGGCATCAGCATTCAGGTCCAGCAGCGCAACCTTCGCGCCGGCCCGGGCCAGTACCTTGGCAAAATAGGAGCACAGCACGCCGCCTGCGCCGGTAACAACGGCAACTTTCCCCGTAAGATTTGTGTTCAACACATTCTGCTGCATGATTCATTCCCCTTTCTTCTGTTGTTTGTCAATTGCTTCCCAAAGTCCGTTTAGGTACGCCGCCCCAAGTGCTCTGTCATAAAGTCCATATCCAGGCATTGCCACTTCGCCCCAGATGGTGCGTCCGTGGTCGGGACGAATGGGGCCGTCAAAGCCGGTTTCATAGAGCGCCTTCATGATTTCATACATATCGAAATCCCCATCGCTGGACAGGTGTGCCGCCTCCTCAAAATCATCCTGGCTATGGAATTTCAGATTGCGGACATGTGCAAAATGAATCCTGCCCTGTAAGGCGCGGATCATTTCCGGCAGGTTGTTTTGCAGGTTGGTGCCATAACTGCCGGAGCAGAAGGTCACGCCGTTATGCACATCGTCCACGGCGTTCATCAGCCGCACGATATTCTGCTGATTGATGATGATGCGAGGCAGGCCGAATACGCTCCAGGCCGGATCGTCGGGATGAATCGCCATTTTGATGTCATACTTATTGCATACCGGCATAACCGCCCGAAGGAAATAGCACAGGTTATCGAACAGCGTCTGTTCGTCGATTCCCTTATACAGCGCGAACAGTTCCGCAATGCGCTCCATGCGTTCCGGCTCCCAGCCGGGCATGACGGTACCGTTCATATCCCCGGAAATGCTTTCAAACATACGTTCAGGGTCGATGGCATCCACTGCCGCCTGGGTATATGCCAGCACGGTGGAACCGTCCGGGCGTTTCCGAGCCAGCTCTGTTCGTGTCCAGTCAAACACGGGCATGAAGTTATAGCAGACCAGGCGAATATCCTCTTTGCCCAGGTTTTCCAGCGTTTCGATATAATTGTCAATATATTTTTCTCGATCCAAAGTGCCCGCCTTGATTGCATCGTGAACGTTAACGCTTTCAATACCCGCCAGTTTCAGCCCGGTTGCTTCGATTTCTTCTTTCAGCGCATGGATACGCGCCTGTGGCCAGACTTCCCCCGGTTTTGTATCATACAGTGTTGATATCACACCGGTCACGCCGGGGATCTGACGGATCTGCTGTAAGGTCACGGTATCAAACGTCGAACCATACCAGCGAAGTGTCATTTGCATAGGGATTTCCTCCTTTTCTTCAGCCGCGGATCAGTGCCACAGCCACATCGTTTACATTGGTGCCGGTGGGCCCTGTAAAGATCAATCCATTCGTGATTTGCAGCGCGTGATATGCGTCGTTATCCTGCAATACGGCATCCACGGTGATGCCGTTTGCGGTAAGTTCAGCCTGCGTATCTCCATCCACATAGCCGCCGGCTGCATCCGTGGGGCCGTCCGTGCCGTCTGAGCCGACAGAAAAGACAGCAGTATTGCTATTTCCCGCAAGCCCCGGCGCAGCGGCCAGGGCCAGCTCCTGATTCCTGCCGCCCAAACCCTTGCCGGTCAGATGTACCACGGTTTCGCCTCCCACGATAAACGCCAGGTTTTTTCCGTCCGACAAATGGGTTTTGACGATGGAAGCAAGGAAGCTCCCGGCTTCTTTGGCCTGGCATCGCAGTTGATCGGTCAATACGATCGGTTCATAATCAAGTTCCCGGCAGGCAGCGGCTGCGGCAGCGCATAGTTCTTTTACCGACCCATTGATACAGGAAGTCACGTTGTCCAGTACTTTCGGCGTTTCCATTTGCAGCAGCCGCTTTGCTTCCTCAGACAAACGCAGGTGATACTTCTCCACAATCTGCTCAGCCTGCGCGCAAGTGGAGGAATCGGGGACGGCAGGGCCGGAGGCGATCATATCCAGGGGATCGCCCAATATATCGGAAAGGACAATGGAAAAAACAGAAGCCGGAGCGCAGAGCTGCGCAAACTTGCCGCCTTTTACCGCGGACAGCCGCTTGCGAATGGTGTTGATCTCCACGATATCCGCCCCGCTTGCCAATAACTGCTGCGTGATATCCTGCAATTCGTCGGGCGGAAGCAGCGGCTTTTCAAACAATGCGCTGCCACCGCCTGAGAGCAGAAACAGAACGGTATCCCGGCTTGTCAGATTCTGCACCATATCCAGCGCTTTTTGCGTGCCGGCAAAGGACATTTCATCCGGCACAGGATGGCCGCCTTCGCAGCATATGATCCCAGGCAGCGCTTCTTTTACATGACCATATTTGGTCAGAACGATCCCTCGGTCGATCCTGTCACCCAGCAGGTCTTTTGCCGCTTTTGCCATTTGCCAAGCCGCTTTTCCAACAGCCACCAGGATGATGCGTCCGGGAAACGAACGTCCCTGAAGCGCCCGGATCACCGCAGCGTCAGGCTGGACAGCGCGGATGGCTTCCTTTATAATATAATCCGCATGACGCCTCAGCTCTCTGTTCATAGGCAAACCTCCTCAGCACAATTGAGAATGTAATTGTATCATAACGCAAAGCAAATAATCCAAATATCAAGAAATTAGTGATTGCATATAAAAATTAGCTGAAGAACGAGATTGTGTCGAAATTTTAGATTTATTCTGCAATAAACGTATATACCAGGCCCGCAGAGCGTGTCATAATAGACGCAGTTCAGTGGGAAAGAAAAAACTCCCACGCTGCACCGTTGTGACAGGCAATACAAGAGGATTGCCACAGAGAGGAGAATGCGACCATGGCATCAAGTTTCAAAAAAATCTTCGGCGGGATGATGGGCAGCAACGATCCCCGCTACCGTACCGCCAGCCCGCGGTCCATGCTGCTGGGCTGCGCCACCAGCGGCGGCAAGACCATCTTCATGATGCTCATGTCCTACGCCGGCTACATGGCAAATGAAGGCTACGGCATCCTGGTGATGATCACCGGCATCATCATGACCGTCAAAACCATCTTCGACGGCGTGTGCGATCCCGTTGTAGCGGCGGTTTTCGACCGCATGAAGGTTGGCAAGCTGGGCAAGGTTCGTAAATTCCTTCTGATCGGATATGGCGCTACCGTGCTCTCCGCGATTCTGATGTTCAACATTCTGGCGAACAAATTTAGCGGGCCGCTGGGCGTATTCATCTACTGTGCCCATTTTGCCTTGTTCATCGTTGGCTACACGGTGCTGAGTATCGGCACCACCACGATCCCCGCGATCCTGACCAACGACCCCAAGCAGCGTCCCTTCATGAACTTCGCCGCTACCTGCTATCAGTTTCTGGCTCCGATCATCCTGAACACGCTGATGGCCTTCCTGATCCTGCCCCGTCACGGCAATCAGTACAATGCCGCCTGTCTGGGCGAAGCCTGCTACCTGTACAGCGCCATCGCCCTGGTGTTCATGGCCCTGTCTCTGATCGGCATCGCCCCTGTGGATAACGAAAAGGTGCTGGGCGAGCTCATGTCCATGGGCGGCAAGAGCAAAGTCGGCTTCAAGGACATGTGGAACATGCTCAAGGTCAATAAACCTCTGCGCTGCTACATCGTTACCGGCGCTTCCGATAAACTGGCAACGAAAATGGCAACGGACAGTATCGTCAGCGTCATGCTGACCGGCATCCTGATTGCCAACTATCAGGCTGTTACTGTGATCAACAGCGCCGGTAAGGTCATCGCCCTGGTATTCGCCTTCCTTGGTGGCGTGTTCATCGCCAAGCACGGCGTCAAGAAAGCCACCACCACCTGGTCTTGGGTCAATATCGGCATCTCTGTGGCGCTGTTTGCCCTGTGCATGGTGCTGGGTCCCTGGGGCATGCGTAAGATCGGCGTGGCCGGTTTCCCCATGATCCTCTATATCGCCCTGACCATGGGCAAGGACGCTGCGGCCATGGTGCTCAACACAGCGGAAGGCATGATGCGCGCTGATATCGTGGACTACGAATTGGATCGCAGCGGCAACTTCATGCCCGGCATGGTAGGCGCTTGCTACACCTTCATTGAAAAGCTGATTTCCTCTCTCGGTTCCACCTTTACCACCTTCGCGGTCGGCATGATCGGCTATGTGACCGTTATGCCCCAGATGGGCGATAAGACGACGCTCCCGCTGTTCTATCTCACCATGGCGCTGGTCTACGGCATGCCGGTTCTTGGGTGGATGTGCAACATCGTTGCCATGAAGTTCTATGCTTTGGATAAGGAGCGCATGGTGGAGATCCAGGGCAGCATCGCGGAAAAGAAAAAGCTGCTCCGCGGAAAGAAAGCCTGAGGCAGATGAAGAAAGGAGAACACAGCCATGAAAAAGATTTTGATTCAATTTGCGGCCCTGCTTCTGGTCATCTGCGGTATTTTCCTGATCAGCGGGCATACAGACGGCTGGATAGAGCCGCCCGAAGATGAAGTCACCGGCGATATCATCCTGTCCGGTACCAAATATTCCGGCAAAGTCGTTATTAAAGTGACCCTCCACCCCGACGGTACAGGCGAACACGAGGGCAATGGAACGGTTGTGCCTGCCACCTGGGAAAAAGGGGAAGGCGACGTGGACATGGTGGTGCATTTCAACGTAAAAGGCACCGATTACGATATGAACGTGCGGGACGAAGGCACACAGTATGTGGCTGATTATCCCATCGTAGCCGATATGCAGCTGACTGGTGGGAAACCCGTGAAGGATATCATCCTTTCCGGTGAAAAGTATTCCGGCAAAGTGGTTGTCAAAGTTACCCTGCATGCAGACGGCACAGGCGAGCACGAAGGCAATGGAACGGTTGTGCCTGCCGCCTGGGAAGCTGGCACCGGCGATATAGCCATGGTGGTTCACTTTAATGTGAAGGGCACCGATTACGATATGAACGTCCGGGATGACGGAACCAAGTATGTGGCTGATTATCCCATCGTAGCCGATATGCAGCTGACTGGCTCCAAATCCGGAGCGTCTGTGGAGCCTGTCGCCACGGAAGCACCCGCTGCCACGGAAGCGCCTGCCGAAACCGCTGCACCTTCTGCCGCTCCTGCTGCGGAAGAACCCGGCTATGCTCCTAACACGTTTGTGCTGCCCTTCACGGCGGATATCAACGAAAAGCTTTCGACTACTTTCTTTGTGGAATCCTCCGTCTGGGGCCCTGCCCTTGACGCATCCGGCTCCTATGAGGCCAAAGAATCCGAAGACCTGCTCTTCTCCTGGAGCTGCGCAGGAGCGAGCAACAAGCTGGATTTCTTCGCCAACGGCACCTATGAATATCGCTTTGAAAAGATGAGCATCACCGAGCACGGCACCTGGAGCTTTTCCGACTGGAAACTGGCCCTGACCTCCGAAGCTGGACGGGAAATGCCCGCCGAGCTGATCAAGGCAGAAGAGAAAAAGGAAGAAGCGCCTGCCGCTGCCGAAGCTCCTGCCGCGGAAGAAGAAGGCTATCCCGCCAATACTTTTGTGCTGAACTATGTCGCGGACATCAATGAACAACTGACTGGCACCTTCTCCAGCTTATCCTCCGTCTGGGGTCCTGCCTTCGGCGCGTCCGGTTCCTATGCGCCTACGGAATCCGAAGATCTGCTCTTCTCCTGGGAGAGCACCGGCAAGAGCAAGGAGCTGGATTTCTATGCCAACGGTACCTATGAATTCCGGTTTACCAAGATGAGCATCACGGAGCACGGCACCTGGAGCTTCGAGGGCTGGAAGCTCAAGCTGACTACGGAGGCTGGACGGGAAATCGTGGCTGAACTGACCAAATAATAACCCTTCACGCCGCCTCTGCTCCCTTGAACGCAGGGGCGGCATATTTCATCAAAGAGGTACGCTATGAGAAAGACAATCGATTTCAACGACAACTGGAGTTTTCAAAAGCCCGGTGAGACCCCCGTAACCGTTCAGCTTCCCCACACCTGGAACGCGCAGGACGGCCAGGACGGCGGCAACGACTATTGGCGCGGAACAGCGGTTTATGAAAAGATATTTGCCAAGCCCGTCCTGACTGCCGGTGAGCGGGTCTTTCTGGAGTTCTGCGGCGCTGCCATGACTGCGGAAGTCTTTCTCAACGGGGAAAAGCTGACCCGGCATGAAGGCGGCTATTCCACTTTCCGGGTTGATCTGACCGATCATTTGACGGATGAAAACACGCTGCGCGTGACCGTGGATAACAGCGAAAACGACCGCGTATATCCGCAGAAGGCCGATTTCACCTTCTATGGCGGCCTGTACCGGGACGTGAAGCTGATCATCGTGCCCGAAATTCATTTTGAACTGGAAAAAGACGGTGCCCCTGGCATCAAGGTGACGCCCAAGGTGAATTTGGAAAAGCATTGCGCTGCCGTGACCGTGGAAACCTGGCAGAATGGCGGGCTGGTCACCATTGCTGTGAACGGCAAGAGCATCACGCTGAGCTCCGAAAACGGTCACGCACAGGCGGAGTTTCTCATTGAAAACGTGCGGCTGTGGGATGGACTGAACGATCCGTATCTGTATGAAGCCACTGCCGTGCTTGACAGCGGCGACTGCGTTTCCGCCCGCTTCGGCTGCCGTGTGATATGCTTCGACCCCGAAAAAGGTTTCCTGCTCAACGGCAAAAGCTATTCTCTGCGGGGTGTCAGCCGGCATCAGGATCGCTTGGGCATCGGCAATGCGCTGACTGAAAAGGAGCACCGGGAGGACATGGCGCTGATCCGGGAGATCGGGGCCAACACCATCCGTCTGGCGCACTATCAGCACAGCCAGTTTTTCTATGATCTGTGCGACGAAACCGGTATGGTGGTCTGGGCGGAAATCCCCTATATCACCGAGCATATGCCGGGTGGCCGCCGGAACACCCTGGATCAGATGCGGGAACTGATTACCCAATGCTATAACCATCCCTGCATCGCCTGCTGGGGCCTGTCCAACGAAGTAGCGGTACATGGCGTGACTGAAGACTTGATGGAGAATCATCGGCTGCTGAACGACCTGTGCCATCGGATGGATGCTACCCGTCCCACCGCCATGGCCCATGCCTTCATGCTGGAACATGACAGCCCGCTGGTGAACCTGCCGGACATTGCCAGCTATAATCTGTATTTCGGCTGGTACTTGGGTACGCTGGAGCAAAATGACAGCTTCTTTGACGAATACCATACCAAATACTCGGATCGGGTCATGGGCTTTTCCGAGTACGGGGCGGACGCCAATGTGCAATTCCAGTCCGTCCAGCCCGAATCGGGGGATTATTCCGAACAGTACCAATGCCTGTACCATGAATATATCCTGGGCTGCATCGCCCGCCATCCCTGGCTGTGGGCTACCCATGTGTGGAATATGTTTGATTTCGCCGCTGACGGACGGGATGAAGGCGGAGCCCACGGCCTGAACCAAAAGGGGCTGGTGTCCTTTGACCGCAAGCTGAAAAAGGACGCCTTCTACCTGTACAAAGCCGCCTGGAACAAAGAAGAACCCTTTGTCCACCTCTGCGGCAGCCGGTATGTGAACCGGGTGGAGGAAGAAACTGAAATCAAGGTATATTCCAACTGCCCCGAAGTTACGCTGCTGATGGATGGAAAGGAAATCGCTGCGCAGACGGGCAGCACAGTGTTTATCTTTCGGGTAAAGCTCACCGGCGAGCATACGATCACGGCTCAGGCCGGAGAATGCCGGGATACTATGACGATCCGCAAGGCAATAACACCCGATGCCTCCTATCGGTTCAGCCAGGCGGGCGGCGTGGCCAACTGGTTTGATGAAGCAGATTTCAAAACCGATTGCTTCTCCATCCGGGACAGCTTCGGCACGCTGATGGCGCATCCCGCTGCGGGCAGGATCGTCGGAGCGATCATGCAGAAGATGGTCGCCAGCCGGGGCGATGTGGCGAAATCCGCCAATCAAAACGCCGGCCTGCAAAAGCTGATGGCCGGCATGAGCTTTGAAGCACTGCTCAAAAGAGCCGGGGACGCGATCCCGCAGGACGCCATCCGGCAGATCAACGAGCAGCTTCAACAGATCCCGAAGTGCTGATATGAAGTACATCAGGCAATTTTGCATCATCCTGGGCTTCTCCCTGCTGGGGGAAGCCCTGCATCGACTCATTCCTTTCTCGATCCCCGCGTCCATCTATGGGCTGGTCTTCCTGTTTCTGGCTTTGCTGACCGGCCTCGTAAAGCTGGAACAAATCAAGGAAACGGGTGGCTTCCTGACCGGCATTCTTTCGCTTCTGTTCGTGTCGCCAGTGGTCAACCTGCTGGACTGCTGGGATCGGGTGGCCTCCAATCTGGTGCCGATCCTTCTGATCGTACTGGTGTCCACCTTGCTGACCTTCGGCGTTTCCGGCGGCGTAACGCAGGCTTTTCTGAAACGGAGGAAGGAGGCAAAGGATGCGTGACTTTTTGACAGGAAGCGCCTTCTTTTGCGTCTTCATGACCATCGGGGCTTTCCTGCTGGGCTGGTTTCTGCAAAAGAAATTCAAAAGCCCGCTGCTCAATCCCATCCTGATAGGCGCGGTATTGGTGATGGCGGCGCTGACCGTGCTGCATATTCCGAACAGCGCTTATCAGGAGGCCGTGAAACCCCTGTCTTTTCTGAGGACGCCCGCCACGATCTGCCTGGCGCTGTCCTTTTATGAACAGCTGATGAAGCTGAAAAAGCATTTGCCCGTGATAATCGTCGGCGTGATCCTGGGCACTGTCGGCAGCATGGGCAGCATCATTGCTCTGGCTAAGCTGTTCGGCCTGGAACAGCAGCTGCTGGTTTCCCTGCTGCCCAAAAGCGTCACCACCGCCATCGGCGTGGCGCTCTGCGAGGAAGCGGGCGGCATTCCCGCCATAACAACAGCGGCGATCATCGGAACGGGCATCCTGGGCAATATGCTGGGTCCTGTGCTTTGTAAGCTATTTCGATTCCGACATCCGGTCGCTCAAGGCGTGGCCTTCGGCACCGCTTCCCATGTGATCGGCACGGCGCGGGCACAGGAAACAGACCCCTTGACAGGGGCCGTCAGCACGCTTTCCCTGACACTGGCTGGGCTGCTGACAGCTATTTGTTTCTCATTTGTTGCGTAAAAAAGATTGTGATAGTAAATCAAAAAACCACAGCATTGAGTCAATGAAATAGATCGGACTCAATGCTGTTTTGTATAGTAGCAGCAAGTTATTGCCTTATCTCCAAATTTATTTTCTGATTCGTTTGTACGCCAGCTCCAGCATTCCCATGTTCAGCCCCGCAAACACAATCAAATAGGCCGGCATGATAGCGATGCCAACCGCCTGCTGGATGTGACCGAATACCATGGGCATCAGGGTGCTGCCAATGTAGGCGGAGGCCATTTGCAAGCCGATCACGGCGGCACTGTACCGCTTGCCGAAATTGGCAGGAGCCATGTGCTGAATGGCCGGATAGACTGGCCCCATGCCCGTTCCGATGACTACGAAGCCCACAGCGGCAACGATATACCCCTTGACGGGCAGGAATACCAACAGGATGCCCAGCAGCTCCACCACGATCCCGATGCGGATGAGGCGTTTATCGCCCAGCCGATTGGAAATAAAGCCCGAAATCAGCCTGCCAAGCATCAGCCCACCGAAGATCAGCGAACCGAAGGCGGCGACGGTTTCGGCGCTCAAACCTTCCTTGGTTCCAGCGAAATAGCTGGGCGTCCACAGGAAGCAGGTGGCCTCCCCGGAGCAGTAGGCAAAGAAAGCGATCAATGTCAGCACCACGCCGGGCACCCGAAGCGTTTCCGTGATCCCCGCGCTGTCCCGGTTTTCTTCCTCCGCCTGGCTTTCATTCTGTTTCCACAGCGGTAGCGACAGGATACACACCAGCAGGATGCCCAACTGAATAAAGGACGTCCATTGGTATCCCTGGTTCCACTTCGCCAGCTTCAGCGCAAGGGACATGATAGATGGGCTGATGACCGCGCCGACGCCGTAAAAACAGTGCAGGAAGTTCATCACGGAGGATGGATAATGGTTCGCTACATAATGATTCACCGCCGCGTCGATGGAGCCCGCGCCGAGGCCGTAGGGAACGGCAAACAGGAACAGCATCCAATACTGCCCTGAAACCGAGAAGCCCAATAAACCAAGCACCGTCATCCCGATGGATACGATCACGATCCATTTAGTATGGAACCTGCGGATCAACCGGGGGCTGAGCAAGGCGGAGATCACTGTCATGCAGGAAATGGTCATGGACACATATCCGGCATAGGACGATGGCACGCCGAAGTCAAGCTGCATCGTGGGCCAGCCTGAACCCAGCAAAGAATCCGGCAGCCCAAGGCTGATAAAAATGAGATAAATGACCGCCAACAGCAAAGAACCCATTTCCATGCCCTCCATCCAATTGAAAGTCAGGTGATTGACAGATAGGATTATATCGTATATCATATGGAATCGGATAGGAATTTTTCACCGCGTTAAGCTGTTTTGATAAGATAAAATCGTCAATTTCAGGAGGCATTATGGCGCTTTCCTTATCGGTGGACAGAGTGGATGAAAACGGCAGGGAGCTTCTTTCCTATGGCACAGAGGATTTTCCCATCGCTTTCTTCGACGACGACCTGACAAAAGTTGCTGTTCCCTATCACTGGCACGATGAATTTGAAATCGTTGTGATCACGGAAGGAACCGTTCGCGTTTGGGTCGCCGGAAAGGAATGGACGCTGACGGCAGGCGAAGGGTATTTTGCCAACAGCGGCATCCTGCACGCCGCAAAGCTGGAAACGCCGACGGGACATCAGCACGCGCTGGTATTCAGCCCCAAAATCATATCGCAGAGCATTGACCTTGTGTGGAAAGCCTATGTAGCGCCCGTCCTTGGCAATCCTCATCTGCCCTGTCTGCGCCTGAATTCTTCCATCCCATGGCAGAAAGAAATACTGCGCCTGTCTGAAACCGCATGGGAACAAGGCGCTTATGAAAAAAAGGATTATCCTCTCCATGTCCGTTCCTGCTTAAGCCAAGCGTTCGCGCATTTGACGGGCCATCTTGACGATATGGAGAATGAATTTTTCTATTCCAGCAAGTACCAGCGGGACGAGCTTCGCATTAAAAAGGCGCTGGTTTTCATCGAGAAGAATTATGATGCCCCCATTGCTCTGGAGGAAATAGCAAAAAGCGCCAGCATCAGCCCAAGCACCTGTCTGCGTTTGTTCGATACCGTCCTCTCCACGACGCCGATACAGTATCTTATGAGATTCCGGCTTCAAAAAGCCGCGGAAGAGCTTACCCGCCTCCATGGGAAAAGACTATCCGAAATCGCGTTTTCCTGCGGCTTTTCCGACGCCAGTTACTTTAACAGATGCTTCCGGCGGGAATATGGCATGACACCGTCTGAATACATTTCCCGGCACGTCGATCAAGGGGAAATAATTTAACTGAGGATAGGACAATCCCTTGATTGATGGGCAAAGCGGCGAAGAATATCAGCAATAAAGCGTTGTCATTGCTTGACGTTTTTTGCTCAGATATGCTATACTTTTATCATCAAAGGAAGGAATGCGAAACCGCGTTTCCAATGCAAAAACAGGGTAGGCCAATGCTTCCTGCATGAAAAAAGGAGCATTTTGCATCGTTGTCCTGAACGATCCGTCTATGAAAACTGGCTCAACCGGCGCTTCTGTGCGGCCTTCACAGAACTGCCGTTGCGCAATACAAGGAGGGTAAACAACCATGAAAAAGATCATCGTGACCGTATTCGTGGCTGCGCTTCTGCTGTGCCTGGCAAGCTGCGCTCTTGCGGCCACGCCTGCCAACGTGGTGGAAACCGGAACGGGCGTGAGCCTGATCCCGGCCGCAAGCTGGGCGGAAACCTATCCGGACGTGTATGCAACCTACATGGCCACGGAAAAGAACAGCGAAGTGACCGACTATGTGGCCGACTATCCCATGATCGCCACTGTCTACGAAGGCATGGCGTTCAACACCTACTACAGCAGCGCACGGGGCCACTTCTACACCGTGGCCGATGTGACGGAAACCGGCCGTCCCCACAAGCTGGCCAATTGCTTCACCTGCAAAACGGCTGACTTCACCCACATGGTGAACGAGCAGGGCGTAAGTGCCTACACCATCGCCTTTGAGGACGCCCTGGCGAACATCAACGACAGTGTGGGCTGCTATACCTGCCACGCCAATGACCCGGCCCAGGGGAACACCGTGACCCATACCTACCTGGTGGACGCCATGGGCGAGGATTTCTCCAAGCTGGCCGCTCAGACGGCGGTGTGCGCCCAGTGCCATGTGGAGTATTACTTCGCAACGGACACCAAAGCGACCACCCTGCCCTATACTGGCCTGGCGGTCATGAATCCCGACGACATGTACGCCTACTATGAAGCTCTGGACTTCTCGGACTACACCAACCCCCGCACCGGCGTGCGCCAGCTCAAGGTGCAGCATCCCGAGTTTGAAACCTACATGGGCGCGGGCAGCGTACACGCCAGCATGTTCACCTGCGCGGACTGCCATATGGAAAAAGTAACCAGGGAAGACGGCACCACCTTCAGGAGCCACACCCTGGTAAGTCCCCTGGACAGCGAAACCATCATGGCTACCTGCGCCGGATGCCACGCCGACCTGACCGGGTTCGTGCATGGCATCCAGGAAAAGATGGAAGAACGCACCATTGCCATCGGCTATAAGCTGGAAGAACTCACCAACAAGCTGGCTGACGCCGTGGCCGCTGGAACCTACACAGAAGACGAACTCAACGCCATCCGCGCTCTGAACCGCAAGGGCCAGTGGTATTGGGACTTCGTGTTCGTGGAAAACAGCGAAGGCGCGCACAATTCCAAGCTGGACAACAGCTGCCTGGACAAAGCCGACGCGCTGATCGAGGAAGCGCTGGCTTTGCTCAACAAATAACCTGAAAGCCCCGGCGGGCGGGTAACCGCAAGGCTGCGCCGGGGTACGTGTAACGCATGGATTCGGAACGTGGCGGGTTTTTCCTCCACGTTCTGTTTGATAAAGGAGATCACCGCCATTGAAAAAACTGTTTGGTTTCTTTCGATCCATGACCTTCGGCATGATCCTGCTGGTGCTGGTGATTGCCTGCTCTCTGGCAGGTTCCCTGATCCCGCAGCAGGAAACGGTCATGGCCTACGTGAACGCTTATGGGGCGGATACCGCTTCGCTGTTAATAACCCTGGGATTGACAGACGTTTTTCACACCTGGTATTTTTACGTGCTGGAAATCCTGCTGTGCCTGAATCTGGTGCTTTGCTCCATCGTGCGCTTTCCCAAAACCCTGCACGCTGCGGGCGCGCTAAAGAAGCGTACCCGGATCGCCTCTCTGGATCATCCTGTCACTGCCGAACAGGGAGAAAAGCTCAAAGCTTTCTTATCATTCCGCCGATTCAAGCGGGAAGAAACGGAGAACGGTGCGTTATACAGCAAATCCCTCGTCGGGTTCTACGGCTCTTTTCTCACGCACCTGTCCATTCTGCTGATCCTTTTGTTCGGCACACTGGTTCTGATGACCCCGGAAGTGACCGATCAGACCGTAATGCCGGGACAATCGCTGACGCTTCAGGACGGTACGACAGTTCTCTGCGAATCCTTCCACATTCAGGATGAAACGGGGAAGTTAGACTACGCCAGCGTGCTGACCGTCACCAGCGCTGACGGGAGCCAGACTAAAACCCAGGAGATCCGGGTGAACGAACCGCTTCGGTTTGGGGAGTATAAGATTTATCAGCAAACCTACGGCACCGCCGGGCGCATCCGCATCACCAATGAGGAAAACGGCGCGGAGGAAGTGATGTATCTGACGGAGCCCTCCTTCCTTTCCATCGACCGCCAAAACGGCATTTTCTTTGACGCGCTGTACCCCGGCTACTATCAGGACGAGGAAGGTAACTACACCCTCATCACCAGTACAGACCGCAGCTTCCCCGACCCGGTGTACCGCGTCCAATCCATTGTGGACGGTATGTCCACTGCTGTGCTGGCCTTCCCCGATGAGGAAATCCACATTGGGAATATCACCTTTACCTTCCTGCCCCCCGCCGAATATCCTGGGCTTCGTATCAAGCATATTTCGTCCTGGCTGTTCGGCGGTCTGTATTTCAGCTTCGGCCTGATGGTCGTTGCCCTGTACCTCTGCTTCTTTACCGTTCCCGTATGCGTGCGGGTAGAACCGGAGGGCTTTGCGGTTTGTTCCCCGAAGTCCGCCCAGGGATTATTGATCGACCTGGAAGCTGAATTGGGCACAGAAGAAGGAAAAGCCACGTAAACAGGGAGGAGACAGAACATGGATATTTGCTTTTTCGCCGGTCTTGTGGTTTATTTTGCGGCCATGGTGATGCAGTTCGTCGCTTCCGCAATGAAAAAAGAAAGCCTCCACAAAGCCGCCCGGATCGCGTTTCTCGTGGGCTTCGGGCTGCATACAGCTTACACGGTCTGGCGGGGCATTGCCGCCGGACGGCTGCCACTGGCCAATCAATTCGAGTTCGCCTCCGGCTTTGCCTGGGCCATTGCGGTGCTGGGCTTTGTTTTGTACGCAAGGCTGAAACAGGAATGGGTGATGACAGCCGCCATGCCCATGGCGTTTCTGATCCTCAGCTACGCGGCTTTCCAGCCCATGCAGATCAAGGACATCATGCCCGCTCTGCGTTCTACCTGGTTTGCCCTGCATATCGGTTCGGCAGCCTTTTCCTATGCAGCATTCGCCATTGCCGCTGGGCTGGGCGCTGGATATCTGATCCAGTTGAAGAAGGGAAAAGAAGAAAAAGACAGTAAAATGCGGCAGATGGATTATATGGGCTATCGGGTTGTCTGCCTGGGCTTCCTGCTGCTGACCGTG
>JAFXMP010000083.1 GCA_017530275.1 Clostridia bacterium
GTAATTCCCTCCTGATTTACGAGGCTTTTCTTTTTCCCCCGATTTTATGTTCCAATTTGCTAATTCGCCTGTTATTCTCACTTGTAACTGAAAAAGATACGCTGCCCTTCTTGTACCAGCGTACCTTTTTCAGTGACCTTTGTTTTCAAGGTTTTTTTGTGCTTTTTTTTGCGAAAATGTCGTTTACAGCCGTTTTGACGGGCTTTTCGTAAATTCTGCAAAGGATACAAACGCTCGTACGATGCGAAGACGTTTTTGACGTGTATTCCGTGCGTCTTGACGGCAAAGGAAAAGCGCCCCGCATTGAGGCGCGCTTGATTACTGTATAGGTATGTCATATTCATGATTTTATTCGACACAGCGGGGACTATTCCTGCCGATGCCAAGCCGAAAACCTTTCCGCTGTTTTTCCGGGCGATCAGGGCTTCATACCGTTCAATCAACACCCGATAAGTCATAGCGCTTCCGCCCTAAAAGGTTTTATTCAGCATCCAGAGCATAAACGTTGACGCGCCGGGAACCGTTTTTGTACATTTCGTGATCCTCGGGGATATCGATCTGGCACAGGAACCGTGCGCCGTTTTTTTCGCATACCCGCCGGGATGCGGTGTTTTCCACATTATTGGTGATGATGGCGGAACGCATGCCATGGGCGCGCATCACCGGAAAAAGCAGGCGGCAGGCGGCTCCGGCATAGCCATGCCCCCGATAGGGTTCGTCCACATTGTAACCGATCTGACCGCCGTACAGCAGCGAATCAGGATACCCTATGCGAAGACTGATTTTTCCGACGGGCTGATCATTCGCCATGATCTCAAAATGGTATGCAGGTACATACCGCTTCACAGGGTCCGCGGGGCAGAGGCGTTCCGTCCGCAGGGAAACCCGCCCGTCCGTCAGAGGCGGCAGCAAAGCGAAATCGTCAAAATGGCATGCGTAGGTGTGATACTCCGCCCAGGCGCGCTGAATGTCCCATCCGTCGCGGGAAAGGGCATAGGTGCGTTCGTCGCCATTGCAATCCCCAGGCCGCTTGGCGGGACGCGCTCCCTGTTCGATGTCCGTCAGCCGCATACCGAGGCGTTCCATCAGCTGATACGAAGGCGCGTTCCTGTCGTCGCAGTGCGCAATGACCTTCCGTGCGCCCATCATTTCAAACGCCGCGCGCATCAGCTCCCGGCCCATTTCGGTGGCATAGCCCCTGCCTCTGTTTTCCGGAAGCAGGATCCAGCCAAGCTCCGCCGTACCAGGATCATCCGCCACCCATTCCACGCTTCCCTGGCCGATCGCTTCCCCGGTATCCTTGAGAATCACGCAGTATTCCCGCGCACGGACAGGCGTTTCCCGCCAGCATGAAAGAGCATAATCCAAATAACGCTGGGTATCCGTTTCAGGCGTAGCGCCGATTCGCCCCCAAAAATACAAAAATTCTGTGGTGCCCGGATCGGCGGAAATTCGGCAGATCAAAGGATAATCCGCCTCTGAAAAAGGACGCAGGCGCAGGCGTTCCGTTTCCAGGAAGGTCATGGATTCATCAAGGATGGGCATACGATTATTCCTTCCAAAATGCTGTTTTATCAATCGCCAAGTATAGGAAAAGGGCCCTTCGCTCAATGCTGCGAAGCGGCCCTTATCACCCTTTTTACTGAACGGGGGTTTCTGCGGCAACGGGATGAACGCTGACCTGTTTCTTGAACTTGCCCTTGCGTTCAAACTTCATCACGCCGTCCGCCTTGGCGAACAGGGTATCATCCTTGCCGATGCCAACATTCAGACCGGGCAGGATCTTGGTGCCCCGCTGACGGACCAGGATGTTGCCAGCCAGCACGAACTGACCGTCGGCACGCTTCGGCCCAAGACGCTTGCTTTCGCTGTCGCGGCCGTTCCGGGTGGAACCCATACCTTTTTTATGGGCGAAAAGCTGAAGATTAAGCTTCAACATGTTTGTTTCCTCCAATGCTTAATTTTCTCTGAGAAGAACATAGTCGGGATATGCGTCTACAAGGTCTTTCAGACCCTGGCGCATGGTTTTCAGGATCACCTGGGCGTCATGGCCGCTAACCTCCGGCAGCACGAGGGTCATTTTCCCGGGGGCTGCTAACACCTGCGGCGTAAGCCCCGCCACGGTTTCCAAAGCGTTCACGCAGGTGGTGGTGAGGATGGAAACGGCGGCGCACACGATGTCGCTGCCCGCCTGGGCAAATCCCGCGTGGCCAGTGCATTCAAAACCGGTGATCAGATCACCCTTGCGATGCAGCGTGACGCGGATCATGGAATCAGGCGTTGATACCGGTGATTTCCACCTGGGTGAAGGGCTGACGGTGGCCAGCCTTGCGGCGGTAGTTCTTCTTGCTCTTGTACTTGAGAATCATGATCTTTTCGCCCTTGCCGTGACGAACGATCTTGCCGGTGACGCTGGCGCCGGTGATGAAGGGGGAACCCACTTCGATGGTCTCGCCGGAGAGCATCATGACAGGGAAGGAAACGATGTCGCCCACTTCATTTTCGAGCTTTTCGATGTAGATGGTGTCACCCTCGGACACACGGTACTGTTTGCCGCCAGTCGCAATAATCGCGTACATTCAGCAGCACCTCCTATTTTTTCTCGCCGGGCTTCCACGGAGGGAAAGGATGGCTAATTGCCATGGGGCAGCACATACATGCTTTGAAAAGCCCCTCCCGAGCGGCTTACCGATGAATTCTATCACGGATGTACCTGGATGTCAACAATTTTTTAACAAAAAAAGGCTGCTTTCCGGCAGCCTCAGGAATGCGAGTGGCGGGGGTCGAACCCGCACGCCCAGAGGGCACAAGATTTTAAGTCTCGGTTGTCTGCCTATTCCAACACACTCGCAACAAAATATATTATACGGATGGAGCGCCGGAAAGTCAAGTGAAAAACGTAAATTTCCGCCTGCCCTGGTCGGTTTGATCTATGAAAAATGCTTGCATTTGTCGCGCTCATGTGCTATTATATAAGATAGTGCTTTGTGCATTGCGCGGAGCACAACCACGCCGAACGGCGAATATGGAGGGTGTTCCGAATGGGCTACACAGTGGAAAAAGTTTCCGGAAATCAAGTGAAAATTTCTTTTGAAATCGCCGCTGAGAAATTTGACGAAGCGGTTCAGAAGGCGTATCTTAAAGTTCGCGGACGAGTGAACGTGCCCGGTTTCCGCCGGGGGAAAGCGCCCCGCAAGCTGATTGAAAAAATGTACGGCGAAGGCGTGTTTTACGATGACGCTTTCGATATCCTGTTCCCTGACGAGTATGAATCCGCGTTGAAAGAAAACGACATTCACGCGGTGGACCGACCTGAAGTGGACGAAGTGAAGCAGATCGGCGTTGGCAAAGATTTGCAGTTTTCGGTGAAGGTGTTTGTAAAGCCCGACGTGGAGCTGGGCGATTACAAAGGCTTGAAGGCCGCCAAGTTCGTGCATCGCGTGACGGATGAAGAAATCGACCGCCGCATTCAGCAGGATGTGGATAAGGCCACCACCATGGCGGATGTGACCGACCGGACCGTGGAAAACGGCGACACTGTGAACCTGGATTATGCGGGCACGGTGGACGGCGTGGCCTTTGAAGGCGGTACCGCCCAGAACCAGACCCTGGAAATCGGCTCCGGCCATTTCATTCCCGGCTTTGAAGAGCAGATGGTGGGCATGGCCATCGGCGAAGAAAAGGATCTGCAGGTCAAGTTCCCCGATGAATACCACGCTGAAAACCTGAAGGGCAAGGACGCCGTGTTCCACGTGAAGGTGAACGGCATTCAGGCGAAGGTGGTGCCCGCGCTGGACGACGACTTTGCCGCCGACGTGAGCGAATTTGACACCTTTGAAGAATACAAAGCCAGCATCGTGAAGGAACTGAACGACCGCGCCCAGAAGAATGCCGATACGCAGCTTGAAAACGATCTGCTGCAGCAGGCGGTGGACGCTTCCGACTGCGATATTCCTGACGCCATGATCGACAGCGAAATCGATGTGATGATGCGGGAAATGAAGCTGCGGATGATGTATCAGGGCTTGCAGTTCGAGGATTACCTCAAGTATACCGGCCAGACCGAGGACCAGGTAAAGGAAATGTACAAGCCCGAAGCCAAGAACCGGGTGAAGATGCAGCTGGTTCTGGAAGCCGGCATCAAGAAGGAAGGCATCGAGCCCACCGAAGAAGAAGTAGAAAAGGCCATCGCTGACGAAGCCGAGCGGGCGGGCCGCGACGTGGAGGACTTCAAAAAGTCCCTGAATGACCGGCAGAAGGAATACCTGAAGGAGAACGCCGCCATCCGCAAGTTTGTGGATTTGATCGTAGCCAGCGCCAAGGTGGAAGAAAAGGACGAAAGCGAAAAAATCAACGCCTCCGAAACCCTGCAGGCCGTTGAAAACGCTGTGGAAGCCGCCGGACTGGACGGAGAAGAAGAATAATTCGTTTCTCCCGGAAGGATATGAATGGAATATACCGGTGAAAGCCATCATAAGATAAAGATAGACGCGCAGACTGGAGCGGCAGCGTTTTCCAGTCTGGACAGCGGAGCGCCGCTTCTCCCGATCATGCGGGAGAGCGGCGTTTGCTCCATCGATGATGGCTGCATTAAGGAAGGAAGCAGATCGAATGTCATTGATTCCCTATGTAGTAGAGCAGACCGTCCATGGTGAAAGGTCCTACGATATTTATTCCCGGCTCTTGAAGGACCGGGTGGTGTTCTTAGGCAGCGCCATTGATGATCAGGTGGCTAACGCCGTGGTGGCCCAATTGCTGTTCCTGGAAACGGACAATCCCGATGCGGACATCAACCTGTATATCAACAGCCCGGGCGGCTCCGTCACCGCCGGTATGGCGATTTTCGACACCATGAACTATATCAAGTGCCCCGTGCGCACGGTATGCGTAGGGCTCGCGGCTTCCATGGGCGCGTTCCTGCTCATGGCCGGGGAAAAGGGCAAGCGCCTGGCCCTGCCCAACAGCGAAGTGATGATCCATCAGCCTTCCGGCGGCGCTTCCGGCCAGGCTACGGACGTGACCATTCACGCCGAATGGCTGCTGCGCACCAAAAACAAAATGAACGGCCTGATGGCCAAGATGACCGGACAGCCCCTGGAAAAAATCGCGCACGACGTAGAGAGAGACTATTTCATGTCCGCCCAGGAAGCGCTGGAATACGGCATCATCGACGAAATCTATCAGCCCCGTCAGAAATAAGTAGA
>JAFXMP010000084.1 GCA_017530275.1 Clostridia bacterium
CGTTGGCAGGCGTGGCCGCAAGGGCGCAGCTTGCCAGGCACAGCAGAAGCGCAGCCACGAATACGGTCACGATGATCTTTTTCATGGTTGTTTCCCCTCCTTGGTATTGCACAGCGGCATTTCTGTGAAGGCCGCACAGAAGCGCCGGTTGAGCCGGGTTGCATAGACAAATCGTTCGGGACAGCGAGGCAAACTGCTTCTTTGATTCATGCAATGAAGCATTGTCCGATCCTGCTTGTTTTGAAACGCCGTTTCGCATTTCCTCCTGTGAATGATAAAATTATAACATATTCGCGAAAAAAACGTCAAGTAATGACAGCAATGATTTGCTGATATTCTGCACCGATTTGCCGGTCAAACAAGGAAGTAACCTGTCCTCAGCGAAACCATAACGCTTGATCAACTTGCTGGAAAACGAATTTAGAGGGCGTCATGCCATATTCTCGCCGGGAGAATCTGCTAAAGTACGGCCACACACCCGGCATAATCGTTGTATAGCCTGAAGAAACAGGCGCAGGAGTTTCTGCTCCCGCGCCTGTTTTGTGGATCAGCAGGAAAAAAAGGTTAGAAGCTTATGTACTGATCATAGATATCCTGTTTGACCTTAGTGGCCTCACTGACGCCAAACTTATTCATTTGTTCCACGTATGCAGCGAAGGTTTCTTCATTCAGCTCCACCAAACATGAGAAATCCGAACTTTCAGCCTATAGGCGGAGGGTTCGGATTTCTTGTTTTTATCGATGACGCCTTAATCACTTGAGTATTATCAAAATTTGGAAAGCTCTATTGACAGAAACTGTACTGATATACTATAATAATCATGTATTTTTGTGTAATCTGTATTAGAATTTCCCCCAAATCCGCTCTTCTTGCGCAAGCGGGAGGACAAGCCTATGCACCGATTGTTTTGGCGCAATGCCATTACATAAAATAAAAAGGAGGAACCCCGTATGACCAAGAAAATCCTTGCCATGCTCTTGGCGGCGATCATGCTGCTGAGCGTATGCGGCGCCTTCGCTGAAGGCGTGAAAGACCTGCCCCGCAACGAAACCCTGTACTTCGGCGGCCAGCAGTGGGACCCCATCGTGGGCTACAACCCCCTGGGCGACAACATGAACAACGGCCTGATCCTGAGCGCCGCTCCCCGCGGCAGCCGCACCACCATGTTTGAAACCCTGTACATGTACAACGGCCTGGATGGCAAGCTGTATCCCCTCCTGGCTGACGGCGACTACACCTGGAACGACGACCTGACCGTGCTGACCCTCAAGATCAAGGCCGCCGCCAAGTGGAGCGACGGCACCCCCGTGACCGCTGACGACGTGGTGGCCACCTGGGACGTGAGCACCCAGATCCAGAATGGCACCTACACCGGTTATGCTCCCTACATCGAGGGCATCGAGAACGTGGACGGCGCTGTTGTGATCAAGGCCAAGCTGAATGACGCTGGTCAGCCCAACAACCCCCTGCAGGTGCTGAACTTCCTGTGCGGCGTTTACATCGTGCAGAAGGACTGGGCGGAAGGCCTGCTGGCGAAGCATAATGGCGACGCCACCGCCGTCCGCACCGATCCCACCCCCGACGCGGTGTACTCCGGCCCCTACGGCCCCTACTTCGCCAATGACCAGCTGGTCGCTTTCGTCCGCAACGACGCTTACTGGGGACAGGACGCCTCCATGTGGGGCAAGCTGCCCGCGCCGAAGTATATGGCTCACACGATTTATAAGGACAACGACGCGACCCTGATCGCTTTCGCCGCCGGCCAGATCGACGTGGACCAGCAGTTCATCGCCAACGTGCAGAAGCTGTGGGAAGAACAGGGCCTGCCCGTTGCCACCTACATTGACGAAGCGCCCTACGGCATCTGCGCCACCATGCCCACTGCCTGGTACAACATGGACATCCCCGTGATGCAGGTGAAGGAACTGCGCAAAGCCATCGCTATGGCTGTGGACTATGAAAACATCATTGAAAACGCCATGACCAACCAGAGCCCCACCTTCGCGGATGTGCCCCGGTCCGTCATGAACCCCACCGATGGTGAACAGGCCATGTACGATCATGAAGCCGTGAAGGATCTGCAGTGGGTCGGCAAGGACTATGAAGGCGCCAAGGCGCTGCTGGATTCTGTGGGCATCGTGGATAATGACGGCGACGGCTGGCGTGAATACAACGACGAAAAGATCAGCCTGAAGGCCTGCTGCCCCGACGGCTGGACCGACTGGCAGGCTGCCATGAACATGGTTGCCGAAGCCGGCAAGGCTATCGGCGTTGAAATCATCGCCACCTTCCCCACCTGGGATCAGTATCAGACTGTGTTCACCAAGGGCTCTCAGACCGAATACGAAATCTTCATGTGGAGCCCCGCCGGCGCTGAACCCGCTGCTCCCTGGAGCCGCGTGCGCGCTCTGATGAGCTCCGAATTCGTGGGCGTTGACAACAACTGGAGCGGCAACTTCGGCCACTACAGCAACGAACGGATCGACGAGATCATCAAGACAATCCCGCTGACCACCGACGAAGCTGAACTGAAGGCCCTCTACACCGAAGCGACCAAGATCTACCTGGAAGAGGTTCCTTCCTTCTCCCTGATGTATCGTCCCGAAGTGTTCCACGCTGTGAACGAAACCGTGTGGACCGGCTATCCTGAAAAGGACGACGGAAACATCATTCCGCCTATGGACTGCACGGACGGCTATGGCATCGCGGCGCTCTACAATCTGGAGCTTGTCGGCGAATAATCCATAGATAACCGGCGGCCATGATCTGAATTCATAAGGTCATGGCCGCTTTTTTCTCAAAGGGGGAAGAGCCAATGACCAAGGGCATGAGAAAATACTTCAAAAAGAAGATTTTCTGGTTTGTCATCACCTTCATTGCCGCAATCATTCTCAATTTCATCCTGCCCCGGCTGATGCCCGGCGACCCGGTCAATTCCATTGTCGGCAAAAACATTAGTCCTGGCACGACGCCGGAACAGGCCGCGGAGCTGACCGCTTACTATCAGCACCAGTTTGGCCTGGACAAAAATCTCTTCGGCCAGTTCTGGGATTTTGTGAAAAACGCCTTTACCGGCACCTTCGGCGTCAGCTACAGCCAGTATCCCAAGACTGTGATCCAGATCATCGGCTCCGGTATCTGGTGGACGGTGGCGCTGCAGCTGCCCGCCATCCTGGTGGGCTGGCTGCTGGGCAATCTGCTGGGCGCTCTGGCGGCCTACAAGCGCGGTATCTACGACAAGGGCCTGATGCCGCTCACCCTGTTTTTCAGTGCCATACCCGCGTTCGGCGCGGCCGTCATCCTGCTGGTGATATTTGCCGTTACGCTCAAATGGGCGCCGGTCAATGGCGCTTTTGACCCCGGCATGATCCCCGCCTTCAACTGGAATTTCATTTCTTCCGTGATCGCCCATTATCAGCTCCCGTTCTGGTCCATCGTGCTGATTTCCATCGGCGGTCAGGCGGTGGGCATGCGCTCCATGTCCATCTATGAGCTCAACGCGGACTATGTGAAGTATTCCCGCTTCCTGGGCATCAAGGATAAGAAGATCGTGCGCTATGTGTTCCGGAACGCCATGCTGCCCCAGGTGACCGGTTTGGCCATGAGCATCGGCTCCATGGTGGGCGGCGCGCTGGTGGCGGAAACCATTTTCAGCTATCCGGGCTTAGGCATGTCGATGTACGCGGCGATCAACTCATCGGACTATCCGGTGATTTCCGCCTGCACCCTGATCATTACGATCATGGTGCTGATCGCCAGTTTCATGCTGGATATTATCTACGCGTTCATTGACCCGCGGGTCAAGGCCGCGCAGTTTGATTAAAGGGGGAATGAGTCATGAAACATACGCTGAAAAATGTATTCACTTCTCCCCGTTTTCTGGTGGGCTTCATCATCTTTATGGTCATTCTGCTGACCGTGCTGATTTATCCCTACTTCGTGACCCGTGACCCCCTGCAGGGCCTGGGCAAAGGCTTTCTGGAACCCGGCACCTATGTGTCCGTGTACGACGCCAACAATACGGATACCTACCGCGTGGACCTGCCCGAGGCTAACGCCAACCGTCTGGAATCCACCCTGCCTGCCAAAGACCGCCAGACCATGATCGATTACCTGACGGCGGCGGGCGTGGATATGGCCGGCGTGACCACCTCCAACGACGACCTGGAAACGCTGATCGGCCTGTGGAAGGAAAACTACAGCGAAGCGGACGCCAAGGCGAAAAAGTATCCCGGCTTTTCCACCCAGGCCCAGCGCAACGCCCTGAAGCGCCTGGATAAGAGCCTGAGCGCCGACGCCACCACCGCCATGACTGTCACCAAGGGCGAGGGCGAAAGCGCTGTGACCTCCACCGTCGCCGATACGGCATATGTGAAGGTGGACGAAGTGGCTAACGCCATCACCCTGCCCCTGGGCACCGATAACTTTGGCCGCGACACGCTGACCGAGCTGGTCAAGGCCACCGGCGTTTCCCTGATCATCGGCCTGATCGCCGGTTCCATCGCCACGCTGCTCGGCCTGCTGGTGGGGCTGCTGGCCGGTTATGTGGGCGGCGTCCTGGACGACATCCTGATGTTCATCGCCAACATTTTCACCGTGATTCCCGGCTTCGTGCTGTTGATTCTGATCTATTCGGCCTTGGGCGCGGAATCCCGCGGCATCATCACCTGCGCGGTGATCATCGGTATCACCAGCTGGGTATGGACGGCCCGTTCCGTGCGTTCTCAGGTCATCAGCCTTCGCAACCGCGACCACGTGAACCTGAGCAAGCTCTCCGGCCACAGCCTGTTCCGCATCGTGACCACCGACATCTTGCCCTACATCATGAGCTATGTGGTGATGGCCTTCATCCTTCAGGTTTCTTCCGGCATCCTGGCCGAAGCGCAGTTGTCCATGCTGGGGCTTGGGCCGAATCCAAACGAACTGCCCACCCTGGGCCTGATGATGAACTGGGCCAAGCTGTTCGGCGCGTATACCTCCAGCAACGCCTGGTGGGCTTACTTCCCGGTGATCCTGATGATCGCGCTGATTTCCTTCTCCCTGAACCTGATGAATACCGGCCTGGACCAGGTGTTCAACCCGACCCTGCGTGATTAAGGAGGTGTGAGAAAATGGCAAAACTGATGCTGGACGTAAGGCAACTGACGACCAAGTATATCACCCGTACCGGCGAAGACGTTTATTCCGTTGATCACGTCTCCCTGACCATCGAGGAAGGGAAGAGCTTAGGTATCGCGGGCGAATCCGGCTGCGGCAAATCCACCCTGGCCCTGAGCCTGATGGGCTATTACTTCCCGCCGCTTCATTACACCAGCGGCGAAATCATCGTGGACGGGAAAAACATCACCGGCCTGGACCCCGACGTGGTGCGCAAAACCGTGCTGGGTTCGGACGTGGCCTATATCCCCCAGGCGGCCATGAACGCCCTGAATCCCACCCGGAAAGTGGGCAAGTTCATCGAGGACGTGATCCGCGCCCACGAGCTGCCCATGGATAAAAAGCAGATCCGTGAAATGGCGGAACAGCGCTTCGCCCTCCTGGGCCTGCCGGTAGACGCCCTGGACAAGCACAGCGTGGAGCTCTCCGGCGGTATGCGTCAGCGCGTGGTCATCGCCGTCAGCACCATTCTGAACCCCAAGGTGCTCATCGCCGACGAGCCCTCCTCCGCCCTGGACGTGACCAGCCAGAAGATGGTCATCAAAATGATGAAGGACATGATGGCGAAGGGTCTGGTAAAGAGCATGATCTTCATCACCCACGAATTGCCCCTGCTCTATAACGTCACCGACGATATCATGGTCATGTACGCGGGCCAGATCGTGGAGCGCGGCACGGCGCACGAAATGGTGTTCGATCCCATCCATCCTTATTCCCGCGGCCTGATGCGCTCCATCCTGGTGCCCGAGGAAGGCACCCGCGACGTGAAGCTCACCGCCATTCCCGGCACCCCGCCGAATCTCAAGCATCCGCCGGTGGGCTGCCGCTTCGCGGAACGCTGCCGCTACGCTACCGAGCAGTGCAAGTTCAACCAGCAGCCGCTGATCGATATCGGCGGCGGACGGTTCTACCGCTGCAGCCATTCCGTGGAGCATTTGAAGGAGGTATACGCGAATGAAGACTGACGAGAGCATCACCGGCGCCCAAATCGTGGACACCCGGGAAAGCGTTACCTTCGGGGCGGATCGGAACAAGGATTTTTCAAAGGAGCCCATGTGCTTAAGCGGCCGAGGCGTGACCCGCGTGTTCCACACCGGGAAAACCACTACCGTGGCCGTGGATCATGTGGACTTTGATTTCCACCGAGGAGAGCTGATTTCCATCGTGGGCGAATCCGGCTCCGGCAAAACCACCCTGTCCAAAATGCTGCTGGGCCTGCTGGAACCCACGGAGGGCCAGATCTTTTTCAAGGATAAGCCACGGGATATTTCCACCAACCAGAAGAAAAAGGAGTACTGGCAGGGCATTCAGGCCATCTTCCAGGACCCCTTCTCCAGCTACAACATCTTCCATAAGATCGATTCCGTGCTGCTGGACTGCATCAACATGCGCGGCGGCAAGAACAAGTCCAAGGAAGAAAAGTTCGCCATGATGAAGGAAGCCTGCTCCTTCGTGAATCTGAAATTTGAGGAGCTCACCAACAAGTATCCCTTCGAGCTGTCCGGAGGCCAGATGCAGCGCCTGATGATCGCCCGCATCTTCCTGCTCAAGCCCGATATCCTTCTGGCTGACGAACCCACCTCCATGATCGACGCCTGCTCCCGCGCCACCATCCTGGATATGCTGCTGAACCTGCGCAATGAAACGGGCATGACGGTCATCTTCATTACCCATGACATCGGCCTGGCCTACTACATTTCCGATTCCATCTATATCATGGAGCACGGAAAATTTGTGGAATCCGGCAAGGCGGAGGACGTGATCCTCAACCCCCAAGCCCCCTACACCAAGCGCCTGATCAGCGACGTGCCCAAGATTCACGAACCCTGGGATTTGTCCACGGTGGGCTGATAAGAAAAAAAGGAGTGCATTCATTTGGAATTGAAAGACATCAAAGCCCTGGTCGCCCAAATGACGTTAGAAGAAAAAGCCGGTCTCTGCTCCGGTCTGGATTTCTGGCACACCAAACCCGTGGAACGCTTGGGCGTTCCCGCCACTATGGTATCCGACGGCCCTCACGGCCTGCGCAAGCAGGATGAGACCGGCGACCATTTGGGCATCAACGACAGCATCAAGGCGGTCTGTTTCCCCGCCGCCTGCGCTACCGCCGCTTCCTTCGACAAGGAACTGATCGGCACAATGGGCGAAGCCATCGGCGAAAGCTGCCAGCACGAAAAGCTGAGCGTGGTGCTGGGCCCCGCCGTGAACATCAAGCGGTCCCCCCTGTGCGGACGCAACTTTGAATATTTCTCCGAAGACCCCTATCTGGCCGGTAAAATGTCCGCCTCCTATATCAAGGGCGTGCAGAGCAAAAACGTGGGCACCAGCATCAAGCACTTTGCCGCCAACAACCAGGAGCACCGCCGCATGAGCTCCTCCTCCGACGCGGACGAGCGCACACTGCGGGAAATCTATTTTCCCGCCTTTGAAATCTCCGTGAAGGAAGCCCAGCCCTGGACGGTCATGTGCTCCTACAATAAGATCAACGGCGTCTACGCCTCCGAAAACCCCTGGCTGCTCACCGACGTGCTGCGGAAGGAATGGGGCTTCGAGGGCTATGTGATGTCCGACTGGGGCGCGGTGTCCAACCGCGTCAAGGGCGTTCCTGCCGGTCTCGATCTGGAAATGCCCGCTTCCGGCGGCGTCAACGACCGCAAGATCGTGGAAGCCGTACGAAAGGGCGAGCTGGATGAGAAATACGTGGACCTGTGCTGCGAGCGCATCCTGAACATCGTGTTCCGCTATGCGGAGAGCATGAAGCCCGACACCCCCTGGGACAAGGAAGCCCAGCATGTCCTGTCCGCCCAGATCGCGGCGGAATGCATGGTGCTGCTCAAGAATGAAGGGGATATCCTGCCCCTGAACAAGGAGGACGCGGTCGCTTTCATCGGCGAGTTTGCCCAGAAGCCCCGTTTCCAGGGCGGCGGCAGCAGCCACATCAACAGCTTCAAAACCACCAGCGCTCTGGAAGCGGCGGAGGGCCTCAAGGTGACCTACGCCCAGGGCTACAGCGTGGCAAAGGACGAAGCCACCGACGCGATGATCGCCGAGGCCGTGAAGGCGGCGAAGGAAGCCAAGGCCGCCGTGGTGTTCGCGGGACTCCCGGACAGCTATGAATCCGAAGGCTACGACCGCGCCCATATGGCGATGCCCGCCTGCCAGAATAAGCTGATCGAAGCCGTGGCAGATGCCAACCCCAACACCGTTGTGGTGCTTTACAACGGCTCTCCCGTGGAAATGCCCTGGATCGGCAAGGTGAAGGCGGTGCTGGAAGGCTATTTAGGCGGTCAGGCGGTAGGCAGCGCCACGGTGAAGGTGCTGTTCGGCGACGTGAACCCCTCCGGCCACCTGCCGGAAACCTTCCCCATCAAGCTCTCCGATAACCCTTCCTACCTGTATTACGGCGGCGAAGGCAACCGCACCGAATACCGGGAAGGCGTGTTCGTGGGCTATCGGTACTATGACAAGAAGGATATGGACGTGCTGTTCCCCTTCGGTCACGGCCTGAGCTACACTACCTTCGCCTATTCCAATCTGCGTCTGAGCGCAAAGGAAATCAAGGATACCGATACCGTCACCGCCACCGTGACCGTGACCAACACGGGCAAGCGCTCCGGCAAAGCCGTGGTGCAGCTGTACGTAGGCGACGTGGAAAGCACCCCGATCCGCCCCGTGCGGGAATTGAAGGGCTTTGAAAAAGTGGCCCTGGAGCCCGGCGAAAGCAAGGACGTGTCCTTTACCCTGTGCAAGCGCGCCTTCGCCTACTGGAACGAAGCCATTCACGACTGGCACGTGGAAACCGGCGATTTCACCATCGAAGTGGGCGCTTCCTCCCGCGATCTGCCGCTGAAAGAGACCGTGAAGGTGGAATCCACGGTGGAGCTGCCCCGGCACTATGACCTCGACAGCATCTTCCTGGACCTTATGGCCGATCCCAAGGCCAAAGCCGTGATCGACCCCTTTGTCTCCAAGCTGATGGCGGTCTTCGCGCCTCCGGCTGATGATGAGGTCAGCGATGCGGCCAAGGAAGCGATCAGCGATGATATGGGCGCGGCGATGCTGAACTATATGCCCCTGCGCGGCATTCTCAGCTTCGGCGGCGCGGACTCCGCTCCCGCTATCGAAGCGCTGCTCAAAGCGCTGAACGAAAACTAACCCCCGTACCTGGGGCAGAGGGTTTGCCCTCTGCCCATTTTTTGTAGGAAATAGGAGGAATCGGCCATGGCGAAAACCATCAAGCCCCGCCGGCTGAGCGGGAAAACGACCCCGGAACTGTGGCCCTGGGAGCAGCCCCATCGGGCGCTGGCGCGGGAAGCTGCGGGCGAGGGCATCGTGCTGCTGAAAAACGAAGGACTGCTGCCGCTCAAAAAAGATGGCAAAATCGCTCTGTACGGCGCGGGCGCGTCCCGCACCGTCAAGGGCGGCACCGGCTCCGGCGACGTGAACGAACGCCACAGCGTCACCATTGCCGAGGGCCTCAAGGACGCGGGCTTTACGCTTACCACCGAGGACTGGATTCAGGATTTTGAAGACCGGTATATGCGGGCCAAGTACGCCTGGCGCGACGAGATCCTGGAGAAATACCAAAAAACGGGCGATCCGCGCAAGTTCTTCGCCGTGTACAGCACCACGCCTTTCGTTGTGCCGGTCGGCGGCCCCGCGGCGAAAACGGACGCCGATACCGCCGTTTTCATCCTGAGCCGCGTGGCGGGCGAGGGCGCGGACAGGCAGCGGGGAGCGGGCGACTATATGCTGCGCCCCGAAGAGCACGATTTGCTCAAGGGCATCTGCGGCCTGTATGAAAATGTCGCGGTCATCGTGAACGCGGGCGGCGCGGTGGACCTGTCCTTTATGGACGAGTTTGCCAATATCAAGGCGCTGCTGTTCGTGTCCCAGCCCGGTATGGAGGGAGGCCGCGCCGTGGCCGACGTGCTGAACGGCACGGTGAACCCCAGCGGACGCCTCACCGATACCTGGGCTTTTCATTACGACGATTATCCCACCGCCGCCACCTTCTCCCATAACAACGGCGACGTGAAAAACGAACGCTATGCCGAGGGAATTTATGTGGGTTACCGCTACTTTGACAGCTTTGGCGTGCCCGCCCGCTACAGCTTCGGCGACGGCCTGTCCTACACGGAATTTGCCTACGCCCTGAAAAACATCGTTTCCGACGCCGCTGGCAAGGTCTGCGCGGAAGTGACCGTGACCAATACAGGTAAAGTCCCCGGCAAGGCAGTGGCCCAGCTTTACGCCCAGCTCCCCTTCGGCAGGCTGGAAAAGGAAGCCCGCCGTTTGGCGGCCTACGGCAAGACCGCTTTGCTGGCCCCCGGCGCGTCCGAAGTCCTGACGCTTTCCTTTAACGCGATGGACTTGGCTTCCTTCGATGAAGCCGCTTCCGCCTATGTGCTGGAGCCGGGCGTGTACGGCCTGTATGCAGGCGGTTCCCTGAATGGGAGCAAACTATCCGCCGTTCTAAACCTGAAAGACAAAGTATCCCTTAAAAAGGTCGATCATATATGCCCGCTGAAAGAGGAATTAAAGGAACTCAAACAGGACGCGGACAAGGCCAAGGCCCGGTATGACGCTTTGGTTCAGGCCGCAGCCGCCGTTCCCTGCGTGGATTACACTGCCGCGCCCCTGCCCGACGCGGACTACACTGAACCGGAGCCCGATCCCGAAGCCGCGACCCTGGTGGAAACGCTGACCCAGGAAGAACTGATCGCGCTGGCCATCGGCGACCCGTCCCGGGGACAGGGCAGCGAGCTTGGCTCCGCCGGCATTTCTGTGCCCGGCGCGGCGGGCGAAACCAGCGGCATTGCCCTCAAGAAGGGCGTCGCACCCATCGTGCTGGCCGACGGCCCGGCGGGCCTGCGGCTGACGAAGGAGTATTCCGTCATCGACGGCAAGCCCGTGAAGCAGCCCTTCCTGTCCAGCGTGGCGAACCGCTTTTTTGCCGAAGGGAAGGAACTGGAGGGCGAGATCCGCTACCAGTACTGTTCCGCCTGGCCCGTTGGCACGCTGCTGGCTCAGACCTGGAATTTGCCGCTGGTTGAGAAGGTGGGCGACGCCGTGGGCAAGGAAATGGAGGATTACAACGTGACCCTTTGGCTTGCCCCCGGCATGAACATCCACCGCGACCCGCTGTGCGGCCGCAACTTTGAATATTTCGCCGAAGATCCCCTCGTCAGCGGCTATACGGCGGCGGCTATCACCTTAGGCGTGCAGAAGCACAAGGGCTGCGGCACCACCATCAAGCATTACGCCTGCAACAACCAGGAGGACAACCGCATGGGCTCCAACAGCATCGTCAGCGAAAAGGCCCTGCGCGAAATCTACCTGCGCGGCTTCCAGATCGCCATCCAGCTGTCCCATCCCCTGTCCATCATGACCAGCTACAACCTAATCAACGGCGTCCACGCGGCCAACTGCTATGATACCTGCACCAAGTACGCCCGCTGTGAAAGCGGCTTTGACGGCGTGATCATGACCGATTGGACCACCACCAACCAGGGCGACCCGCTCTCCACCGCCGCGGGCTGCGTCCTGGCCGGAAACGACCTGGTGATGCCCGGCATGGAAAACGACTTTGACAGTATCCGCGAAGCGCTGGCCGACGGCAGCCTCTCCATCGAACGCCTCCGGGAATGCATCGCGCATCTTGTGAAAGTGGTGCTGCTGTCCAACTGGTACGAATAAAACTCTCGGAGGATAGAAGATGAAAATAATCTCTTTAAGCGGCCCCTGGCAACTGCGGGTGCTGGGCTGGGGCAAAAGCCCTGTCGCCGCCACCGTGCCGGGTTCCGTGTACCATGACCTGCTCACCGCTGGGGAAATCCCCGATCCCTTTTACCGGGACAACGAGACGGAAGCCTTGAAAATCATGGATCATGATTTCTGCTATACCCGGGATTTTGACGTGCCGGAAGCATTTTTGCGGTCTGACGCGGTGATCCTGCGGGCGGAGGGGCTGGACACCCTGGCGGAAATCAGCGTCAACGGCGCGGAAATCGGCAAAGCAAACAACATGCACCGTATCTGGGAGTTTGACGCAAAGCCCTTTCTGCGTCCCGGAAAGAATACGATTCAGGTGCTGTTCCGGTCGCCCACCCGATTCATCAAGGAGGCTTACGTCAAAGCCCCGGCAGACGGCACCGACGACGCCATGAAGGGCTTTCCGGCCCTGCGCAAAGCCCACTGCATGTTCGGCTGGGACTGGGGCCCCCGGCTGCCGGATGCTGGCATCTGGCGGGACATCGCATTGCTTGGCGTGAATACCGCCCGCATCGAACACGTGCAGGTTTTCCAGCGGCACGAAGCGAGCAGGGTGACCTGCCGCGTCGTCACGCATGTGAAGCATCTGACAGACGGTCCGGTTTCCGCTGCCGTTCTCATCATCGGCCCGGACGGCCGCCGCTTTACGGCGGAAGGGCTTGACTGTGAAATCACGATCGACGATCCCCTGCTTTGGTGGCCCGCCGGTTACGGGGATCAGCCCCTGTACACAGTGGAAGTGCGTCTGACTGCCGGAGAAAACGAATTGGATTCCTGGACGCGGCGCATCGGTCTGCGCACCCTGACCATGCACCGGGAAAAGGACCAATGGGGCGAAAGCTTCTGCCATCGGGTGAATGGGATCGACATCTTCGCCATGGGCGCGGATTACATTCCCGAAGACAATCTGCTGCCCCGGGTCACGCCGGAGCGCACCCGCCGGCTGCTTTCCGACGCCCGCGCGGCCAACATCAACACCATCCGCGTCTGGGGCGGCGGCTATTATCCCGACGATTTCTTCTATGATATCTGCGACGAACTGGGCCTGCTGGTGTGGCAGGATTTCATGTTCGCCTGCGCGGTGTACAACCTGACCGATGAATTTGAAGAAAATACCCGGGCGGAATTTATGGATAACATCCGCCGCCTGCGCCACCACCCCTCCCTGGCCCTGTGGTGCGGCAACAACGAGATGGAAATGTTCGTGGCCTACGGCATGTGGGTGGGCAGCAAGCGCCAGTCAGCGGACTATATCAAAATGTATGAATACATCCTGCCCAAGGTGCTGAAACAGGAGGACCCCGACACCTTCTATTGGCCCGCCAGCCCCTCCAGCGGCGGCAGCTTTGACGAACCCAACGACGAGAACCGGGGCGACGTACACTATTGGGAGGTATGGCATGGCCGCAAGCCCTTTACCGAATACCGGAAATTCTTCTTCCGCTATGCCTCGGAGTTCGGCTTCCAGTCCTTCCCCTGCATGGAAACCATCGAAGCCTTCACCCTGCCGGAGGACCGGAACGCGTTCTCCTACGTGATGGAAAAGCACCAGCGCAACGCTTCGGCCAACGGCGTGATCGCCTCGTATCTGAGCCAAACCTACCTCTATCCCACCTCCCTGGATACCTTCGTGTACGCTTCCCAGCTTTTGCAGGCCCAGGCCATTCAGTACGGCGTGGAGCACTGGCGGCGGAACCGGGGCCGCTGCATGGGCGCGGTGGTGTGGCAGCTCAACGACTGCTGGCCGGTGGTCAGCTGGGCCAGCATCGATTACTTCGGCCGCTGGAAAGCGCTGCATTATTTTGAAAAACGCTTCTTCGCCCCGGTGCTGATTTCCTGTCAGGAGGAAGGAGTGCTTTCCCAGAATACCAATGTGAACGCCGAACCCTTTCATTTGAAGAAGAGTGCCCGGCTGAACGTGAGCAACGAAACCATGCTGCCCTTCAAGGGTACCGTTTCCTGGGCCCTGCGCCGCCCCGACGCTTCGGTGATCGTATGCGGCGAAACGGGCGTTGAAGTTCCCGCCCTGTCGGCTGAGTGGCTTCCCGAAATGGATTTCAGCGATCAGGACACGTATGGCTGCTATTTCTCCTATGACCTGCGGGATGAAGCGGGAAACGAAGTGGGCGGCGGTACGGTACTGTTCTGCCCGCCCAAGCATTTCCATTTCCAGGACCCCCGCTTGCAGGTAAGGCAGGAGGGCGATGAGATCATCGTCACAGCCCAGGCTTACGCCCGTTCCGTGGAAATCCAGTGCGGCGCGGACACCCTGCTGTCCGATAATTTCTTTGACATGAACGCCGGGGAAAAGCGTGTGAACGTTGTGCGCGGGGAAGTGAAAAACCTGTCCGTCCGCAGCGTGTATGATATACGGTAAAGAAGAAAACGCCCCCGATATATGGGACGGTTTCTGTCATGATTTGGCACATACGCCGGAATGTTCCGGCGTATGTGCTGCTACCATTTCATCCTGCCCTATGGCAGAATAAAGACACAAGGAAAAACAGGGCAAGCGATTTTTATCAATTCATCAAACGGACATGGCGTGAGACATAAGGAGGGCTTTTCCATGCTGAACAAGGAAAACGTGATCGGTGGCCTGCATCGGCTGACCCAGGACGGCGGCCCCGCCCTCAGCTGGTTTGAGGATTCGGGCGTCGGTATTGTAGAAAAGGACGGCCTGTATTTCAAGGACTTGGCCCGCACCGGCGCGCTGGTTCCTTACGCCGATTGGCGGCTGACACCGGAGGAAAGAGCCAAAGATTTAGCCTCCCGGCTGACCCTGGAGGAAATCGCCGGGCTGATGCTGTATTCTCCTCATCAGATGGTGCCGCCCCGGGCAGGCGGTCCCTTTCCGGGCACTTTCGCGGGGAAGCCCTGGGAAGAATCGGGGCGGGAAAAATACGCCCTGTCCGATCAGCAGCAGGCGTTCCTTGAACAGCGGCATATCCGCCATATCCTGATGACAGCCGTGGATGACGCGGACACCGCCGCCCGCTGGAGCAACGAATTGCAGCATTTAGCGGAAAAGCTGCCCCACGCCATCCCTGTGAACATTTCTTCCGATCCCCGAAGCGGGGCGAAGGTCTCCGCGGCGGAGTTCAAAACCGCGGGCAGCGATGTGAGCAAATGGCCGGAGGGCTTAGGCTTTGCCGCCTGCTTTGACTCCCAGGTAGTGAAGCAGTTTGCCCACGACGCTTCTTTGGAATATCGAGCCCTGGGCATTACCACCGCCCTGGGACCACAGATCGATCTGTGTACCGAGCCCCGCTGGATGCGCTTTCCCGATACGTTGGGCATGAAAACGGAGGACGTGAAAGCGCTGGTGAAAGCCTACTGCGACGGGATGCAGACCACAGAAGGCGCGAAAGACGGCTGGGGCAAAAGCAGTGTGAACACAATGGTGAAGCATTGGCCCGGCGGCGGAACCGGCGAAGGCGGACGGGACGCCCATTACGCTTTCGGGGCATACGCGGTCTATCCCGCGAACAACGCCGCGGAGCATGAAAAGCCCTTCACCGAAGCGGCCTTCCGCCTGGACGGGCCTACCGGATGCGCTTCCGCCGTCATGCCCTACTATACGGTATCCTGGGGGCTGGATACGAAGTACGGCAAGAATGTGGGCAACTCCTACAGTAAATATCTCATTCACGATCTGCTGCGCGAAAAATACGGCTATACCGGCGTGGTATGCACGGATTGGGGCATTACCAAGGACCCGGACCCGAACGTGGACAGCTTTGGCAGCCGATGCTACAACATGCAGGAATATACCGAGCCGGAACGGATGCTGATCGCCATCATGAACGGCGTGGATCAGTTCGGCGGCAACGACGATCCTCAGCCCATTTTGGCGGCTTATCGCTTAGGCTGCGAACAGATCGGCGAAGCCGCCATGCGCGCCCGCATGGAAGCGTCCGCCGCCCGGCTGCTCACCAATATTTTCCGCTGCGGTTTATTCGAGGACCCCTATTTGAATCCCGAAGAATCCGCCCGGGTAGTAGGCTGCGAAGCTTTCCGCGCCCATGGCATGGAAGCCCAGCGCAAAAGCGTGGTGCTGCTGAAAAACAGGAAGGGCATTCTGCCGCTAAAGGAAGGCTTGAAGATTTACGTGCCCACCCGGCACATCGGCCCCTCCAAGAGCTTCTTCCGCACCGACGTGCCCGCCCAGGACATCGACCCGGTGGCCGATGCAATCATCAGCGAATACGGCGTGCGGGTGTCCTCCCCGGAGGAAGCGGACGCTGCCATCGTGTTCGCGGAAAGCCCCGCCTGCAATCCTTATTCCAAGGAGGACGCTGAAAAGGGCGGAAACGGCTATCTGCCCATCACCCTGCAATACCGGCCCTATACCGCCGTCAGCGCCCGGCCTGTGAGCATTGCGGGCGGCGATTTTCGGGAGGCCTTTACCAATCGGAGCTATCAGGGAAAAACCAACACCGCTTACAACGAAGCTGATTTGGATAACATCCTTTTCTGCCGCCGGGCCATGGGCAATAAGCCTGTGATCGTTGTAGAAACCCTGAATAATCCCATGGTGGTGTCCGAGTTCGAGGGCGAAACCGACGCGCTCCTGGCTGAGTTTGGCGTGTCCCGTCAGGCTGCTCTGGATGTGATTTTCGGCCGTTACGCTCCTCAAGGCCGTTTGCCCGTGCAGCTGCCAAGGGATATGGACACCGTGGAACGCCACTGCGAGGATAAAGCGCTGGATCTGATCCCGCATGTGGATGAATCCGGCCATGCCTACGATTATGGCTTCGGGCTGGACTATGACGGCAATCCGCTGTCACTTGCCTAATATCTGTTTCTAAATCCGGAAAGCTGCATTTGGGGCATCTCAGCCTGCACTTCCGTGTTGCTTTTCTTCAAAAGGAAGCCGCTTTTTCAAAATCAATGCAATCCCAGCTTAATCCAATGATTTCGCTTTCCCTCATTCCAGTGAATGCTGCAATGTAGAAAAGCGGTTTCAAAGGATAGACTGCAATAGCGTTTAGGAATGCGGAAAATTCATCATCCTGCAAGGGGCGCATCTTTTTAGGAGGTTCGTCATACGAAGGCACTTTCGCTTTACTATGCTTCCAGCGATACCCGCCTGCATGTAGCAACTACTGACATTGGACCGTCCGTTTTACTCTTTTCCAGCATAAATTTTCCATATTTTAGCTTGAAAACTGCCGCTTGCTTTTGCTATAATGAGAAAGAAACAGGGAAAGACCTTGCCCACAGCCAAAAAACATCAAACTTCACAATACTGAAAAAAAGACAGAGAAGGGAAACCGAAAGAGGTGAACATGAAAAGAAAGCTGATTGTGGTGAATGACGCGCTGAATGACGGACATCGAGCGCTGATTCACGGCGCAGCTGAAAAGAACGGCTTTGAAGCGCTGTTTTTTGACACGAGCGCCCAGGCTCTGCCCTTCCTTGCCGACGCGGAAATCGTTTTTGGCCAGTCTCGGACCCTGGCGAAAAACAGCCCGCGCCTTCGCTGGCTCTGCACGCCATCTGCCGGCATAGATCAGTTTACAGCGCCCGGCGCGTTCGCCTCGCCTGACGCCGTGCTGACCAATTCCTCCGGCGCTTACGGTGTGACCATCGCGGAACACATCGTGATGGCGACCCTGGAAATGCTGCGCCGCCAGATAGACTACGCCGCCATCGTCAGCCGCCGGGAATGGGTCCGCAATCTGCCGGTGCGTTCCATCAAAGGCAGCCGGATCACGCTGCTGGGTACCGGCGATATCGGCCGGGAAGCCGCAGTGCGGCTGCGTGCCTTCGATCCCGCCTGCCTGCTGGGCGTCAATCGAAGCGGAAAAAAAACCCAAGGGCTGTTTGACCGGGTGATTTCCCAGGAACAGCTGGATAGCGTGCTGCCTGAAACCGATATCCTGGTGATTTCGCTGCCCGGCACCAAAGAAACCTGGCATATGCTGGACGCCCGCCGCCTTAAGCTGCTGCCCGGTCAGGCGCTGGTGATCAATGTGGGCCGGGGCACGGTGATCGATCAAAAAGCGCTGGAAAACGAATTGCGCGAAGGCCGCCTGTGCGCCGCCCTGGATGTATTCGAGCAGGAACCCCTGCCCCCTGACGATCCCCTGTGGGACTGCCCCAACCTGCTGATCGCCCCCCACGTGGCGGGCAATATGACCTTACCTTACACCAAGGACCGCATCGTGGAACTGTTCCTGGAGGATTTTGAAAACTACTGCGCGGGCAGGCCTCTCAAGCGGCGGGTTGACTTGAAAAAGGGATACTGATTCAGAACAGATTATGGAGCGCTCACGCGAACGAAGAGGAGGAAAGTTGATGCAATACGTACCTTTTGGCAAACACGGCTTTGACGTTTCCCGGCTGGGCTTTGGCTGCATGCGCCTGCCCACGAAGCAGGAGGGAGAACAGCGGGTGGTGGACCAGGAAGCCGCCATCGCCCTGATCCGCCGGGGCATCGACGGGGGTATCACCTACGTGGATACCGCTTATCCCTACCATAACGGGCAAAGCGAGATCGTGGTTGGAAAAGCCCTGAAAAACGGCTACCGGGAACGGGTGACCCTGACCACCAAGCTGCCTATCTGGGCAGTGAATGAAGAAAAGGACATGAACCGCCTGCTGGATGAGCAGCTGAAAAAGCTGGACGTGCCCTACGTGGATTTTTACCTGCTCCACGCCATGGGCAATGACCGGCTGGATAAAATGCAGGCGTTCCATTACAAGGATTTTCTGAAGGAAGCTCTGGGAGACGGCCGCATCAAGCGCGCGGGCTTTTCCTTCCACGACGGAAAGGAAGCGTTCCTGCGCATGCTGCACGATTACGACAACTGGGGCATGGCCCAGATCCAGTTCAATTATCTGGACGATCAGGAGCAGGCTACGGTGGACGGCCTGCGCGAAGCCGGACGGATGGGCATTCCCATCGTGGTGATGGAGCCCCTGCGGGGCGGCGCGCTGGCGAATCCGCCCCAGAACGTGCGGGAATTGATGGAAAACAATCCCCACCAGCGCAGCGCTGTGGAATGGGCTTTCGCCTTCATCGCCGATTATCCCGAGGTCGCCACCATTCTAAGCGGCATGAGCAGTCAGGAGCAGCTGGACGATAACCTGCGCATTTTTGACACCCTCACCGTTGGCGGCATGACGGAGGCCGACCGGCAGTTCGCCAAGGAACTCAAGCAAGCTTATCTCTCCCGCATGCCCGTCAAGTGCACAGCCTGCCAGTACTGCCAGCCCTGCCCCCAGAACGTACATATCCCCGACATTTTCCAGGCGTACAACAGCGCCAAAATGTTCGACAACATGGGGAATTTCCAAAGGCGCTATAAGGATCTGGCCGATAAAGGCTTCGACGCCTCCCAGTGTGTGCAGTGCGGCGCTTGCGAGGCCGCCTGTCCCCAGCACTTGACCATCATCGACTGGCTGCAAACAATTAACCGGGAATACCGGGAAACGGCAAAATGATCTTCCAAACGGGGTTTCCCAAACTGGAAAGCCCCGTTTTTTGTTATTGCCAAGCCGCCCTCCCGATGATACAATAACCGCATATCCATCCGCGGCCCGGGGAAAAATGGAAAAAAGGCCGCAAGGAGGGCTGCGTATGCAGAGGCTGCTGTTTGGTGTGATCCCCATTTATGGTTTGCTCATCGCCGGGGCCATGGCTTTAGGCGTGTTTTTATGCTCCCGCCAGGAAAAAAGGCTGGGGCTTCCCAAGGATACGGCCATCGATTTTGCTTTGTGGGTGCTTCCCGCCGCCATTGTGGGGGCGCGGCTGTATTACGTGGCCTTTCAGTGGCCCACGTACGCTTCTAATCCCGTGCGCATCCTGTACCTGTGGGAAGGCGGACTGGCGATTTACGGCGGCGTGATCGGCGGGGCCATCGCCGCGCTGCTTTTTTCCCGCGTCAAAAAGGTTTCCTTCGCCGCTCTGGCGGATATGGTGGCTCCGGTGCTGATCTTAGGCCAGGCCATCGGCCGGTGGGGCAACTTCGTGAATCAGGAAGCTTACGGCCAGGTGATCGGTAATCCGGCGCTGCAATTCTTCCCCCTGGCGGTGTTCGTCGATGGGGAATGGCACATGGCCACTTTTTTCTATGAATCCCTGTGGAACGTCATCGGCTTCCTGTTCCTGTGGCTGAACCGGAAGCGCGTCAAGGTCCGGGGCAATCTGTTCCTGGTCTACCTCGTCTGGTACGGCTTGGGCCGGGCGGTGATCGAGGGCCTGCGCACCGACAGCCTGATGTGGGGCAATGTACGGGTCAGCCAAGTCCTGTCCGTGCTGCTGTGCGTCGGCGCGGGCATCGCGCTGCTGGTCCGGCGGCGGAAAACACAAAAGCAAGAGACTTCGGAGGCATGACATGCGGCTCACCACCCTATGCTATATCGAAAAAGACGGCTGCTACCTGATGCTGCACCGCATCAAAAAAGCCCAGGACGAAAACCAGGGCAAATGGATCGGCATCGGCGGGCATTTGGAGGAAAACGAATCCCCGGAGGAATGCGTGCTGCGGGAGGCAAAAGAAGAGACCGGCCTCACGTTGACCGGCCTGCGCCTGCGGGGCATCATTACCTTTATCCTGCCCGATTGGGGAAACGAGCTCACCTTTTTGTACACTGCAAAAACGCTTGATTCCACCCTGCCGGAATGCCCGGAGGGGGTTCTAAAGTGGGTGCCGGTGGACCAGGTGGACAGCCTGCCCCTCTGGGAAGGGGACAAGGTGTTCCTGCCACTGCTTCGCACGCGGGAGGACTGCTTTTCCCTGAAATTGATCTATCGGCCCGGCGGAGAGCTGGCGGGTTATGTGCTGGATGGCGGAATGGCGCCCTGATAGACGGTTATAGAACGATGAGGCGGGGACCGTTCCCCGCCTCATTCTCGTTTCAGCCCTCGAACAGAATCAACCATTGATCCGCACTGTGCGTCCTGTCCGGGAGGATTCCTCCGCGGCGAACACGGCGCGCATGGCGGTGAGCACACTTTCCCCGGAGATGCAGGGCTTTTTCGGGTTCATTAAATGATCCACGAACAGATCGATCACGCCGGACTTGCTCTGCGCGTCGTTTGTTTGGATGGAGTCCAGATCAAAGAATTCCTCCCCCGCCCCCCGCTTCTGCAATACGATGCTGTGGGCGGGGTTTTCATAGATCCGCATCACGCCCTCCGTTCCGTACAGCACAGTGGAATTGTCCTCGCCCCAGTAATCGGTCCAGGAAACGGCCATCACGCCCTCCGCGCCGCCGCTTAGGCGGTAAATGCACATGGCGTTGTCATCCACAGAAATGGGCGTGCCGTCAGCGTACTTTTTATCCAGAGTGGAAAGGCGGGCGGAGACCTCGGTGATGGTCTGGCCGGTGAGGAACTGAATCAGATCGGTTTTGTGCACGCCTAAATCGGCCATCACGCCCATTGCGGCTTTGTTTTTATCAAAAAACCAGGTGTTGGCTCCCGGGTCCACGCTCCAGGTTTCCGGCCCGCAGTGCCGGAAAGCCACGGTAAAGGTGATCACCCGGCCGATGGCTCCCGCTTCGATCAGTTCCCGGGCTTTCACATGGGCGGCAGCCAGGCGCTGATTCTGGCCGATCATGAGCGTCTTTCCGTTCTTCCGGGCCGTAAGCACCATGCGCTCGCAGTCTTCCAGCGTGGTGGCCATTGGTTTCTCACACAGCACATGCTTGCCCGCGTTCAGCGCGGCCACCGTCATATCCGCGTGGGCGGCGTTGGCAGCGCATACGCTGACGGCGTCGATGGACGGGGCCGCCAGCATCGCTTCATAGGAACCGTATGCCTTCGCCCCATATTCCCGGGCCAGGCTTTCAGCGCGTTCCCGATTCAGGTCGAAAAGACCAGCGATTTGAGCGTCAGGATGGGCCCTGTATTCCGGCAGGTGCCGCACTTGGGCGATTTTTCCGCAGCCCGCGATACCAACGCGAATCATCTGTTTTCCTCCCTTCTCCGTTCTCCCGGTTACGACGCCCTTTCCTTCTTCTGCAGCAGCACAGCCGCCACTACGATAAAGCCCTTGAAGGCTTCCCGCAGGAAGGTGGGCACGCCCACCAGATTCAGCAGGTTATTCATCACGGCGATGATCAGCATGCCCAGCACCGTGCCGACAACGGACCCCTTGCCGCCGCTCATGCTGGTGCCGCCCACCACTACGGCGGCGATGGCGTCCATTTCGTATCCGCTGCCCGCATTGGCGTAGTCCATGCTGCCGATGCGGGCGATATTGATGACCGCCGCCACGGAAACCAGCGCGCCGGAAAGCACATACACCAGGGTCTTGACCCGTTCCACATTGATACCGGACAGCCGTGCCGCCCGTTCATTGGAGCCGATGGCGTACACGTGCCTGCCGAAGGGTGTTTTGCGGGCCAGGATATACAGCAGCGCGGCGATTACCAGCCAATAAATGATGGGCAGGATGATTTCCCCGCCGATGGTGGTGTTGGTGATGGCCCGGAATTCCTTGGGCACCTTCACGCCCGCCGTCTGCATGAAATACTGGGTAACGCTGCGGCAAATCTTCATCATGCCCAGGGTGGCAATGAAAGCGGGGATACGGCTCCGGGCAATAAGCAGGCCGTTGATAGAGCCGATCACGCAGCCCGCCGCCAGAGCGGCCAGGATGCCGATGATAAAGGCGGGCGTGCCGGTGATCCCAACAGCGGTGAGCAGGCCGCCCGCGTTGCTGTTGATCAGCACCATCATGATCGCGCCTACCGCCACCAGGGTGGACCCCACAGCCAGGTCGATGCCGCCGGAAATGATCACGAAGGTCATGCCCAAGGCCACCACGCCCACCGGCGCGTTATTGCGCAGGATGTTGATCCAGTTTTTGCCCCAGTTGGCAAACCAATCCCCGAAGCTGGGAAAATCAAATCCCAGGGCGATGGTCTGCACAAGAATCATCAGGATCAGCACCAAACCGGTGGAATATAGCGGGTTTTCCTGCCATTTTTGGACGAACCTCTGGAAGAAGCTGTTCCTTTTTGCTTTTTCCGCCATTGTATCTGCCCTCCTCGTCAGCCGCCCGTGGCCAGGCGCATGATGTTGCTTTCGTTCATGGTTTCCCCGCTGACCTCCGCTTGGATATCGCCGTGGTACAGCACCAGGGCGCGGCCGCAGACGCGTATGATCTCCTGGGCCTCGTTGGAAAGCACCACCACGGCCACCCCCCGCCGGGCCAATTGCAGGATGATATCGTAAATTTCTTCCTTCGCGCCCACGTCCACCCCCTGGGTGGGGTTATCCAGGATCAGCAGCTTGGGATCGGCGGACAGCCATTTGGCCAGCACCACCTTCTGCTGGTTGCCGCCGGACAGGCTGCCGATGGGATCAAAGGGGCTTTCCATCTTGATTTGCAGCTCCCTGCGCTGGCGGTCAAAATTCTCCAGCTGCTTTTTCTGGCTGATCAGGCCGAACCGGGTGATTTTTTCCAGCGTCACCATGGAGCCGTTGTCCAGGATGTTCATATCTTTGATAATGGCGTTCTCTTTCCGGTTCCGGGGCAAATAACCGATGCCCAGTGAAAGGGCCTGCCGGGTGGAGGCCATCTGCACAGGCTGCCCCTCCCAATACATGCGGCCCTGGTACTTTCCCCCGTCGCCGAACACCGTGCGGAACAGCTCGCTCCGCCCGTCGCCCAGCAGGCCGGTGACGCCCAGCACCTCCCCCGCGTGCACGGTTAAGTTGATGTGGCGGTAATGGGGTTCCTGGGTCAGGTCCTCCAGCCGCAGCACTTCCCGGCCGAACCGCGCGTTTTGGTTCAGCGCTTCTGTGCGCACGTCGTGTCCCACCATATCATGGGCAATCTGGGGGATCGTGGCGTCCTTCACAAGGCCATTGGACACCACCGCCCCGTCCCGCAGCACCACATAGCGGTCACAGATTTCCATGACCTCCCTTAGCTTATGGGAAATAAAAATGACACCCACCCGCTGCTTCTTTAACATCCGCAGCATATCGAAAACGCGCTCGATCTCCGGATCCGTCAGGGACGTAGTGGGTTCGTCCATGATGATCACCGACGCTTTCATCATCAGTGCGCGTGAAATCTCCACAATCTGCTTGTAGCTGGCGTCCAGGGACGACACCAGCGCCGTGGGTTCGATATCGATCTCCATTCGTTCAAACAGTGCGCGGGTCTGTCTGAGCTCTTCCCTGTGATCGATCAGCCCGCCCCGCTTTTTGATTTCCCTGCCAATAAACATGTTTTCATACACCGGCAGGTCGTTGATCAGGTTCAGTTCCTGGTGGATAAAAGCGATGCCAGCGTTCAGGGAGTGGGCGGGAGAAGGAAAGGAAACAGTCTGCCCGTCCAGCTCGATTTTTCCCGCGTCCGGCGAAAGCACCCCGCCTAAAACGTTCATCAGCGTGGACTTGCCCGCGCCGTTTTCCCCCAGCAGCGCGCAGATTTCCCCCTCTTCCAGGGAAAAATCCACCTGTCGGAGCACTTCGTTTGCGCCAAAGGATTTTACGATCCCTTTCATGGAAAGGTTCATGGCGTCACATCCCTATTGCACGTAAATCTGATCGCGGTAACCGAAGGGCCGTGGGGATCAGCCACGGCCCTTGCAGTGCTTTGAAAACCAATCAATAGATGGTGTTGCTGGGATCGATGTATTCTTCCACGTTGGAAGCGTCCACGATCTGGGAGGGGATCACGGTGACGGCCTGCACGTCTTCACCGGCCAGCTTGGCCAGGGCCACGTCGAAGCAGTCGCGGATCATCAGGGGGCTGTACAGGGAGGAGCTGACGGCGATATCCTTGTTTTCCGCGATCAGCTGGAAGTATTCCTGGCAGCCGCCGCCGCCGGTGATGGCCTTGATATCGGTGCGGCCCGCGTCAGCAATGGCCTGCAGCACGCCGATGGAGGTTTCATCGTCCAGGCTGTATACGGCGTCGATCTGGGGATTGGCGACCAGGATATCCGCGAAGTCCTTCAAGCCGTCTTCACGGGTGAACTTGGTGGCGTATTCGATCACGTTCAGGTTGGGAGCGATTTCAGCGATGGTCTCGTTGAAACCGGCCATGCGCAGCTCGGACACGGAACCGCTGGTGGGCACGGGCAGAGCGATAACAGTGGCTTCGGCCCCTACCTTGTCTACGATGAATTTCGCGCCCGCAACGCCCATGGATTTGTTGTCGCCGGTGACCTTGAGCACGCCGTCGGCGTCGATATCCATATCGAAAGCCACAACGATCAGGCCCTTATCGATAGCGTCCTGCACGGGGGCTTCCATGCCGGTCCACTGGGGAGCGATCACCAGGATCTGCGCGCCCCACAGGATAGCTTCGTCGATCTGGGTGGTCATTTCTTCGGCGTTGCTGGAGGTGGTGAGCTTATACTCGATCTTTCCGGCATCCGCCAGTTCCTTGGCATAAGCTTCCGCCTGGTAGGTGATTCCGCTGACCCAGCCGTGGGTCATGACGGGCACCAGCACGCCCACCTTCACAGGGGCGTTCGCAGCCTTGGCTTCTTCGGCAGCCTTGGCTTCTTCGGCGGCCTTGGCTTCTTCGGCGGCCTTGGCTTCCTCGGCGGCCTTGGCTTCCTCGGCGGCCTTGGCTTCTTCAGCAGCCTTGGCTTCTTCGGCGGCCTTGGCTTCTTCAGCAGCCTTGGCTTCTTCGGCGGCTTTGGCTTCTTCAGCAGCCTTGGCTTCTTCGGCGGCTTTCAGGGCTTCCACAGCTTCATCGGCCTTGGCTTCAGCGGCAGCTTTGGCTTCTTCGGCGGCTTTCACAGCTTCCGCAGCTTCGGCTTTAACGGATTCCAGCTGCTTCTGCGCATCGGCAAGATCCGCGTTCAGCTTGGTCACCTGCGCGTTCAGTTCATCAGCCTGCTTTTGCAGATCGCCCTTCTGGGTAAAACTGATTACACCGAAAACGATCGCCGCAACAGCGATAAGCGCCAGGATAATGGTAAACCCTTTTTTCATTTTGTCTCATCCTCCTGTTTTATGTCTCAGCGAACAAAGGTTTTCACCGATTTTTCGCTCGCTATATTATACAAGGCCCCCGAAAGATCTGTCAAGCCGAATGAAAAAAATAATGAAAACTCTGTGAGCGACAATGTAACAATTACCGGCGCTGAATTGACTTTTTTCTCCACGCTTCTTATACTGTTGCCGATAAACGACTACCAAAGAAGGCGGGAGATAGCATTGCTGCCCCTTGTGCTGCTGCTGATCGAAAATGAAGATGACAGGCAGTTTCTGGAAAACATATACCTGCAATATCACCGGCTGATGTATGCCCAGGCTTTGCAGATTTTAAAGCAGCGTCAGGCGGCGGAAGACGCGGTGAGCGACAGCCTGCTGGCGCTGGCGAAAAAAATAGCGCTGCTGCGGACTTTTGAATGCAACAAACTGCGCTCTTATGTTGTCATAACTGTCAGACACACTGCCATTTCCCACCTGAACAAAGGAAAGCGGGAGCAGCTGCCGGGAGATGCAGCCTTCGATGAAATTGCCGGCACGGACCGGGTAGACGCCCGGCTGCTGGAGCAGGCGGGGATCGAGGGCGTCAAAGCCGCCATCCGCGCCCTGCCGCCCCGGGAAAAGGATCTGATGCTCATGAAGTATTTCCGGGAGATGACGGAGCAGGAAATCGCCGGGGAAACGGGGCTTAAGCCCGTATCCGTGCGGGTGCACCTGAGCCGGGCCCGTAAACACTTAACACAGCTTTTAGCGGAAAGGAGGGAGGACATATGAAACGCGGGGAAGACTGGCTGCGGGAAGCCTGTACCCAGGCGGCTCAGGAAGAAACGGACCAATGGGAACGGGGCCTGACCCGCACGGAACTGCGGGAAGCTGAGGAAGTATACCGCCATCACCGCCGCAAAGTCCTTTCCCTGATCCGCCGCGAAACGCGTGGCAAAAGCCCCTCCCGGATGTGGCTGCGCATTGCCGCCGCTTTGGCGGTACTGGCCGGGGCGGTGTATCTGTCCCTGCGTCAGCCGCCCCCGGATACGGTGCCCCAGACCCATCTTTCCGGCGTGACCGCCGCCCCTTATTATTCTCCTGCCCCCACTTCATCGCTGAATCCCACCACTATATGGAAGTATTCTCCCACATTAATGCCAGAATTTTCTGAATTTAGCACAGTGCTCCCCACTGATATGCCATTTGCTGAACCAACGTCCACGGTCATCCCCACTGTGAAGCCCACGATCCAAACAACCGCGGAGCCTACACCCGGACCAACTGCCACTCCAACGGCAGAACCTACATATGCGCCTACTGCCACCCCTGCCGCAACACCCACACCTGCGCCAATCATAGAGCCCACCGCCACACCCGTGCCTGAATCAGGCTCCGAGCATCTGACCCCGCCGGAAAGCTGGACGGGCAGCTTCTTCCCCATGGGCCTGCTCTATGAGGACGCCGCCCCTGACGTCACCAAGGGGGAAGGCTGGCAGCAGGTTTCCAGCGGTGAATGGGTCTTTACCGAATACACGGATGACCGCGTGCTGGACGTGCCTCCCGACGCCGCCCTTTCCTATGTCCAATGGGAGGATACCGTGGCCCTGCGGGCGGAAACAGACGAAAACGTTATCCTGATCTGGGTCCAGGACGGCCACAGCTTGCGCCTGTTCTCGACTGTGGAAGATGTCTTGGAAATAGCAAAAACCGTGAAAAAAGTTTCCGGCGAATGAAACAATACGAACCGGTGGCCTGTCATAATAAACGAACACCGCCGAAAGGAGATTGGATTTCATGAAACGCTTTTTATCCGTGCTGCTTTGCCTTGCGCTGATTGCCCTGCCCCTGCTGCTGCGCTGCGCCCCCGCTTTGGCTGAGGGAGCCACGATCAAGGCCCAATGGATGCCCTATGAGGTGACGCAGTTTTTCTCCGCCTCCCAGTTCAACGGCTGGACCATCGGTGCATCCGCTTCCTATATCATCGAAAACACCGTGGGCGGCACCTTCTTCTTCGCCGTAGCCCAGAAGGACGGCCATAACGTGCTGTACGGTTTCGAGGAAAAGAACGGCCATTACGATTACTGGATGAAAACGGACAACTGCCTGCCCCAGGGCAAGGGCGGCTTCATTGTGCGCTTCAACAGCGGCACAGCCTATTTTGCCAGCGGAGCCGCCGTCACTTTTGGCGATGGGGTGTCCATCACCTTTTACCGCGAGGACGACGAGGAACAGGCGGATACCGCGCTCATCGCCGAGGTCAACAAAAGCGGTCAGTTCCATGTGCGGGCGGTGTTTTTCAATCACGCATGGGATGAAGCCTATCTGACCTCCGATTCCATCACCTATTACTTAGACGAGGGCCACACAAAAGCCACGGTCTACGGCACGGTGGAAACCGACCTGCGGTATTTCAGCCTGTCCGCCTTTCCCCGCACCATCAAAACGGCAAAAGAAAAGCTGACCCAGGCTCCGGTCATCCCCTCCGGGGAGCTTTCCGCCCAGAAGATCAAGTTCACTGGCGGCCGTAAGTTCCCGGTGTACTCTGGCCCCGGCGCGGAATACGAGCGGGGAGCAGGCGGCAAGGCCAGCGTATCCACCAACGACTGGATCCAGGTGTTCGGCAGCGAAAGCGGCTATATCATGATCCAGTACGCCATTTCTTCCAGCCAGATGCGCATTGGCTATATCGACCAAAGTTCCCTGCCCAAGAGCGCCAGCGTAAGCCCTTTGCGGTTCGACTGGCAGGACGCGGAAACCATCGCTTCCACCTTCCTCACCGACGATCCCCTGAACAGCCAGACCCGCACCAGAGTCCTGAACGCCGGGCAGCAGGTGAAATGGCTGTCCATCATGGGCAATTGGGTGTATGTGGAAATCACAGGCAGCAGCCAGCCCATCCGGGGCTTCGTGCCCAAGAGTGCCATCCGGCAGGTGCGCGCCACGGAAACTTTTGAAGCCGCCTTCCAGAACGGTACATATTCCGCCAACACCAATGTGACCGTGCTGCGGGGTGTGACGGCGGAAATCACCGTCACCGTTTCCGGGCCCGCCGCCTGGAAACAGGAAAACGCTGATCCAGTGGCCCGCTATGAAGTGTACGCCAATAATGTGCCGCTGAATGTGCTTTCCTCCGCCACCCGGGACCTGACCGCCAGCGGCTGGCGCACGGTGTTTACCCTGTCCGCCACGGTGCCCGAGGGAACTACGGTGCTGGGCCTGTGCCCCGTGCACGCCCTAAGCGGCCAGCAGGCCGGGGAAATGATCACAGTCGTTATGAACGATAATACTTGATCGCTTGATCGTCCCATTTTCGTATACATAAACCCTGTTAGTTCAAACCGGCCCTTGCGCTGCGTCGGATAATATGCTATAATACATTCCACAGCAATCGTTATACATTGCTCCCTGACGAGGGTTAAAACGTGCTTTGCGCCCGAAGCTCAGTTGGATAGAGCGGTCGCCTCCTAAGAAGTAGGCCGACTACCGCTTATCCGGAAACTGAAAACGAGAACAGCGTTCGGAAGTGACCCGGTTTCCCAGTTACTCCGACACCCTTACCCAGCAAGGTCAAAATCAGCGTGTGGGAA
>JAFXMP010000085.1 GCA_017530275.1 Clostridia bacterium
ACTGGAGTTCAGACGTGTGCTCTTCCGATCTGTGGGCGTACTTGATATAGTCTTCTGCGCAGGCGGCGTAGGCGTCTGCCCTGAAAAAGGAAAGAGCGGGATCATCATACACCGCGATTTCGGATACGCCCCAGTGCCGCAGTTCTTCCGCGAAGGGCTGAACGTTCTCTCCTACCAGAACAGTTTTTACATGGAAGCCGATGGGGCCGCCCAGCTCCCGGGCTTTGCCGATCAGCTCCAGGCTGACGGGATGCAGCCGCCCGCCGCTGACTTCGGCGAACACCAAGATGTCCCGCCACTTGGTTTTGTCTACGGAATCCACTTTGGTTTCCAGTTTGAGAATAGCTTTTTCCGGGCAGGCTTTTACGCAGATACCGCAGACCTTGCAGGCGGCGTTCATTTCCGGCTTTCCATCTTTCATATCGATGGCCCCGAAGGGACAGTTGGAAGCGCAGAGGCCGCAGCCGGTGCATTTGCGCTCCAATACGGCGATTTTTGCCATGGCAGTCAGCCTCCTTTCAGATGAATTTCCACTTTTTCAGCTGCTCATGCAGCCGTTTGGCGCTGTCTTTCCCTGTCCATACCTCATGCTCGGCTTCTCTTTCCGGCGGGAAGATGCGCTCCACCTGGGTGGGACTGCCGGAAAGGCCGTAATGGCTCTCGTCGGTATCCAGGAAGGAATCCAGCCCTACGATATGAACTTCCCGGTCCTTCACCTGCCGGGCGGTTTTGAGGGACGGCAGACGGGGCATATAAATATCCTTTTCCACCGTGATCAGGCATGGGAAAGGGATGTGGACGGTTTCGATCACGTCCTGCAGCTGCTGTTCCGCGTCCACTCCGTCTCCCGCGATGGTCAGGCGGGACACCCACGCCGCGTGGGGAATGCCCATGTGCTCGGCGATGGCGGGCCCCACCTGGGCGGTGTCCCCGTCGGTGGTCTGGCGGCCGCAGAGGATCAGGTCAAAATCCCCCACGCTGCGGATGGCCTGGGACAGGGTGTAGCTGGTGGCCAGTACGTCGGCCCCGCCCAACCGCCGGTCCGAAAACACATAGCCCTCGTCCGCGCCCATCATATAGGCTTCCCGGATCACAGCCTGAGCCTGGGGCGGCCCCATGGTGCCCACGGTTACTGTGCCCCCGTGAGCTTCCCGCAGCCGCAGGGCGGTTTCCAGGGCGTAAAGATCGTAGGGATTCATTTTGCTCAGCACGCCGCCGCGCTTGAGCACCCCCGTTTTTTCGTCCACCTCCACCTTGTTGGTGGCAGGCACCTGCTTGACGCATACAAAGATATTCAAGTTGCTTTTCCCCTTCCTGCGAATGGATGAACGGTATTATTCAGTTCGATTCATACAGATAGCACATTTCGATGCAAAACGCCGGAATCCTTTTCAAAATATGAAATAATTATTCTTCCAGCAGCCTGCGCAGCACCTGCTGACGATTGTTGATGAACATTTTGGTGATGCGGTAGCTGTCCGTGTCCTCGTAGGCGCAGGGGTGGATGGCGCCATCGTCGAAGCTCCAGATTTCTGCGTTCGGCATGCCAAGCAAGATGGGGGAGTGGGTAACGATGATGAACTGGGATTCCTCCTTGGCGCATTCACTGATTTCAAAGAGCAGGGAAAGCTGCCGCTGGGGGGAGAGGGCGGCTTCCGGCTCGTCCAACAGATAAACGCCGTTGGGCCTGAAATTATCCTGGGCCAGGGCCAGAAAGCTTTCCCCGTGGGATTTTTCGTGAAAATGATGAGGCACGCCGCCGATTTCTTTGCCGTATTCCTCGTCGGCGGTAGCTACGTTGTAAAAGCTTTCCGCCCGCAGGAAATAGCCCCAGCCGGGGCGGTAAATGCCTTTTGTCAGGGAGATGGCGTCGCACAGCTCCGAATGGGAATCATAGGTGGAGAAACGATAGTTGCGGGTGCCGCCCTCGGGGTTGAAGCCATAGGCTACGGCAAGGGCCTCCAGCAGGGTGGATTTCCCGCTGCCGTTTTCTCCCACGAAGAAGGTGATCGGGGCGTGAAAGGTAAGGGAGTCCACATTCGCGATGGCGGGGATGTCCCTTAGATAGCTGCGGGGATCGATTTTGTCCCAGTCGATACGCAGGCCCCGGATAAAAAGCTCGTGATCCTCATGCATGGATCATCGTCCTCGCTTCCTCGCCTTTTTTCATATGCCGCCAGATCAGCAGATACATGGTGACAAAGCACGCGGTGGCCCCGGTGAGCTGGCTGATGAATTCCGCCCAGAAAACGCCCTCCACGCCCAGGCCCAGCCCCGGCAGCAGGAGAGTCAGGGGAGCCACCAGGCCGATTTTCCGCAGCATGGAGAAAAACAGGGCGTGCTTGGGGTAATTGAGGGCCACGAAGGTGGACTGGCCCGCCATTTGCAGGGCCATAAAGGGGAACGCGCCGAAATAAATGCGGGCGCATCCCACCGTCAGATCGATTAGCTCCCGGTCGGAGGAAAACACGCGGATCACGGGTTCCGGCACGAACAGGATCAGGACCCACATGAGCAGGTTTACAGTCAGACTGCACAGGAAGGTGAACCGGATGCTGTCGGACACCCGGCGGTACATTTTGGCCCCGTAATTGAAGCTCATCACGTTCTGCCCCGCCGTGGTCAGGCCGCCCACGGGCAGGCTCATGATCTCCCGCAGGGAATTGATCAGGCTCATGGCCCCCACATAGAGCGCGCTGATGGGGCCGCCCCAGGCTTTCAGCATGATGTTCACGATGGCCTGGGTGACGCTGTTGGTCACCTTGAAGGTAAAGCCCGTCACGCCCAATTTCACGATGGACAGCAGCTGTACGCCGTCCACGCACAGCTTTTTCAGGCGCAGGGGCGGCTTGTCGCTCGTCAGGAACCGCAGGGCCCAAAGGGCGCTGACCGTTTGGCTCAGCACCGTGGCGCTGGCCGCGCCCTGAATACCCAGGTTCAGGGCGAAAATGAACAGGGGGTCTAACGCGATGTTCAGCGCCGCCCCGATGATCACCGTCAGCATGCCCACCCGGGGAAAGCCCTGGGCGTTGATGAAGGGATTCATGCCCAGGCTGATCAATACCGGAATGGTGCCCAGCACGTAAATGCGGAAATAGCCCAAGGCCAGGGGCAGGGTGTTTTTGTCGCCGCCCAGCAGGGCCAGGGCCCAGGGGGCGATCAGGAAAAGAAGCACAGTCAGCGTCCCGCCGATGAGCAGCAGCACGGTGAAGGCGGTGCCCATGATGGTTTCCGCCTTTTTTTCGTCGCCTTCGCCCCGGGCGATGGTGGAAAGGGTGGCCCCGCCGGTGCTGCACAGGTTGGCGAACGCGCCGATCAGCGTGATCAGGGGAAAGCAGACGCCCAGCCCCGTCAGGGCCAGGGTGCCGCCCTCTGCCATGTGGCCGATGTACATGCGGTCCACGATGCTGTACAGCACGTGCACCAGTTCTGCCAGCATGATGGGGAGACCTAACTTCACAATGATGCCCGATACCCTGCCTTGGGAAAAATCACCCTTCCTGGCCTGCATGGCTTTTTTCTCCTTCCCCGGATCGTTTGGCCAGCCACACGTTGTACAGCACGATCGAGCCGACGACGATCACCGAACCGATGATAGACAGAGCGGAAACGGCCTCCCCGTAAAACAGCGCCACCCACAGGGGGTTCATAATGGGCTCCATGCCGGTGATCAGGCTGGCGGTGACCGGCGGTGTATGCTTGATGCCGATGGAAAACAGGATGTACGCGCCGCCTACCTGCACCGCGCCCAGGGCAAAGACCGCCGCTAAGGTGGGGGCGGAAAAATCGGTTTCTCCGAAGCACAGGGGGGTCAGCAGCACGCCCGCTGTCAGCTGGCCTAAGAAGCAGGAGGAAATGGCGTCGGCCTTTTCCCCGGTGTTCATCATGAAAACGCCCGCGTAGCAGACGCCGGACACCACCGCCGCGATATTGCCCGGCAGGTTCCCCGCCTGAATGCCGTCCACGAAAAACAGGATCACGCCGAAAAGCACCGCCCCGCAGGTGAGCAGGTCGGCCCGCCGGGGCTTTTCATGATACAGCAGCGCCATCAGCAGGATCACGAAGGCCGGGGCCGTGAATTGCAGCACGATGGCGTTGGCGGCGGTGGTCATTTTGTTCGCTAAGGCGAACAGGGTGGTCACGCCGATCATGGCCGCCGCCCCAATGAATACCTGCCGGCTGAACACCAGCTTGTGGCGGGTAATGAGCAGATACACCCCGATCACCGCCGCGCCGATCAGGTTCCTTGCCCCGTTGATGGCTAAAGCCTGCCAGGGCACCAGCTTGATGAACAGCCCGCCAAGGCTGAAGCACACCGAGGCCAGGAACACGCACAGCACCGACGCCCATTGCTTTTCTTTCATCGTTTGTTTTCCTTTTGTTTGTTTTGATCATGAATGTTTACGAAGTGGGGGCCTCCGCGGCCCCTGATTCCGCAGCCTCAATCGGCGCAAGTCCGCACAGCGGACATTGCTTGTTTCGGCTGATCTCACCGCAGACAATATTTCCGCCACAGGCGGTTGTCTGCGGTTCGTCCCCGCGGCAAGGGATTTCATCCCTTGCATCCCATCATGGCGAAATAACGCCGCTGGATATGCCGACAACCTCCGCCTGCCGTGCTTGGGTTACGAAAACTTGGAGCTTCTGGCTCAAGAAAGCCGGGAAAATCCCAAGGGGAAAGCATGCTTTCCCCTGAGGATTATTCCCGTGCTTTCCCCGGATGCTTTGCATCCGGGCTGGCGGCTTTCAGCCGCCGGGCCAGAAGCGATATAATGGAAGGATTAGCCTTTTCTCCAAGAAACAGCGGGGAATTGTTGATTTGCCACATCAAGCCGCTTCCGCAAGCGTGGGTCCAGGACGGGCACCGCCCTGGTGGGGTGCGGGGCAAAGCCCCGGTGTAATATTCTTTGCGCACCACAAGAAAACCTCTTAATATTGAGTAAATTTTCAGATTCCGGATGGTTCGCAAAATGACATGATAATCTTGCAAAACAAAAACCTTGTTTCCTGTATTGGAAAATCAAAGATTGGCTTTTCCAATACAGGTTTTTGTGTAGAGGGAATGAAAAGTGATTTGTCCGTCAGACAGCCAAGGTATATCAGCCGTACATTCGGGAGATGAAGCATGAGATGCAGTGGGTCATCTACTAATAAGTGTTTCCTGCGAATCCCCCAAACCATAATAAAAACAACAGTTAGATCCCGATTCATGGTATAATAAGTGCAGGGAAATCCAGGGAATCGCGTTAAAAACCTTGCACTTACGGGAGGGCTCGGAATGTACAAACGGCATA
>JAFXMP010000005.1 GCA_017530275.1 Clostridia bacterium
AGAGGCGAAGCGCAGCCGAGGGATCTCAGAGTCAATCGCCCAGCAGGGAGGGAGATCCCTCCACTCCGCTTCGCTGGCGCTCCGCTTCGGTCGGGATGACATCAAAGGATTTTTGGTTGATTGAATGATTCCCTAACAATCCGTGAAGAAACAAAAAAAGGGGCCTTAGCGTTTAACGGCTAAGACCTCTTCGTTTTTGGCTTTTGAGTGCCTCGTTCCTTAGAGGGTCCCCCTCAGATCAAAAAAGATTTTTCCGCTTATGGTCGGACTCGGATCAGAGCCAAGCACCACAGCAACCGTTGCTGCCTTGTTTATTCTGCTTATAATTTCCTGCGCCATTCATATTCTTGCTCGCGCTTTCGGAAGCAACCACTGTTTCGGAATAATCAAAATCGATCTTTTCGGCCTTCGGTTCCTCGTATTCTTTCTTCATAACTCTTTCCTCCTTTCTTAAAATATATATGCTGAAAATGGAAGGCGCCGGGAAAAGCGCGATGCCATTTTACAGTCGTTGATAGGAAAAACGGGTTTTTACTCACACTTGGGAAAATCGACCACGCCGTGCTGCACAAGGTATTTCATGCGTTCGCACAATGCCAGCGGCTGTTTCCCGGGCTTCCCGCAGCGCAGCACCTTGGAGGCGCAAACACGGCAGACGCTTTCATAGGCGCATTCCTGACATTCCGGCACCATGGGCCAAGCGTTGACCTCCCGGTTGATGAAGCGCCATGCCTCCTGGAAGCCTTCCTTCAAAACGTCGCGCTGCACAATGTACAGTTCGTCGCAGGGACTCATCATCCCTTTCCAGTTGATGAAGAAATCGGATCGCCCCGCGCCGCATTTCAGCCCGGTTTCCGTACAGGCGTGATGGGGGCCGCCCGCCGGAGGCAGCTGATCCTCCGGGATCACTTCCTCGGAATACGCCTCCCCTTTTAGCTCCTGCACTAACCGATGGATCCTGACGTAAAACGGCAGATCCACGTCGTGCTCCTGCCCCGCCCGGCCCGTTTCCTCCCGCGCCGACAAAAGCCCCGGATTCACATAGAGCCCGTAACCCAAGCTCTGCGTAAAGCGCATGGTTTCAAAAACGTCTTCCCCCAGATAGCGGTTGGGCGTTATCATCACATGCGCGGGGAGATCGGTCTCCTTCAGCATTTTGAGATGGGATACGACCTTTTCAAAGCCCCGATGGCCCGTCACCCGCTCATACGCCTCCTCATTGGGGCCGTACAGCGTGATGTAGATGCCTATGGGCGGATGCGCCTGGAAAAACCGGATCCATTCCTCATCCAGCAAATAGCCGTTGGTGAGGATCGTTACCATCACGCCCAGGCTATGGAGATACAGGTAGATATCCCGGAACCCGGGGTACGTCAGGCATTCGCCGCCGGTCAGAATCGCTCCGATCATGCCGGCTTCCCATGCCTGGTGCATGATGGATTTCCATTCCTCCGTCGTCAAAAGCGGACGGGCGTTCAGCTGATCCTTCGTCAGGTGGACATAGCACATTTTGCAATCGAAATTGCAAAGCGGCGTCAGTTCAAACTGACCGGAAATCGGGATGCCTTTTTCCCGGGCTTTGAAATCCCAGAACCGCATCAACTCTTTGTGTTCCTTAAATGGGGCTCCGCCCTTTTTCCGGTAATCCTCCAGCCATTCGAGCGCGTTTCCCGGCAAGCCCATTGCGCATTCCCTCTTCCCGAAATGTCACCTTTCGTATTATATTACAATTAGAAATAAATGTCAATAGTTTTATTTGAATGAACCATTTTACATGCGGCATTTGCGGCATTACATAACCCGGGGAGCCTGCATTGCTCTTTCGCTTGGAAAAAGGTGATGAAACGAGATACCGATATGAGCATGCACGACTGCAGCGCATCCCTGAAGAAAGAACTGGCAGGAACATGCTCACACATTCTGCCGTAATCTTTCTTCAGTTGGCAGAAATTCACCCGGAATAGAGATCCCGGCGGCTTGCAGGCGTTTTACATAATCCGGATTGCTCTTTAACCGTTCTCTGGATTCGGCCCTTCCTTTCTCAATTCGGGCTTTGTTGTTTGTGTATCTTATGTAATCCGCAAGCAATACTATACCAGCCGCAAAAAAGCAGAAAAACACAATTTGACCGGTAAAACTCACAGCATTTGTGAACAGAGCAGCCAGTCCCACACATACCATCAGCAATGCCCCTAAGATGCTGCCGACATGGAATTTTGTAAGCATTTCACTGGGCGGATCCATGATTGCCAGCTCATATGAATCTTGATCCCGGAACTCAGCCCCACATGTTGGACAAGTTACAAATATCATCGGCCCGAAATTGTACAAATTGTCACGTTCATAAGGCCTGGCAGATATGCGTTTATACTCTTTACCACATTTCGGACATCTATAAACATATGCTCTATATCCTGACGTCATCTGATTCACCACCTTATTACTTCCCGAAATACCTCTCCAGCTGCCCTTTGAGCGCCTTGCCGTGCCTGGCCTCATCGTGAATAGATAACACTATGGTTGCTCAAGCGAGTTTCAAATGGAAAGACCCATGCCATGGGCATCACAATGTTGGTCTGCCCAAGCGATAAAGTAAGGTTCTGTTTTTCTGACGTTTTCAAGTTCCTTCAGCAAAGCCTTTTGATCGGCATTCTCCTTTTTAGATGACTTATTCGCAAAGATACGGACAACTAAAAATGTGCCCAATACGCCGAACAACAACGGAACAACGAAACTAAGGGTTTTTGCCTGACTGGAAAGCTCTTTGACGTTTGGAATCAGCACAGTTGTCAGAAGCGCCAGCAATACGCCGACTATGGGCCCTACAAAGGCTGTCAAAAGGGCTACCATACAGCCGCTTTCGGCACGGCTGTCTCTGTCGCTTTTGTTTCGGGCATTCGTGACGTAAAAAGACCAATGCTGGTATTTTTTGCAGAAGGGGCAGGCTCCGCTATCGTTGGGCGTCTTGAAATGTCCCTGCTGGATTAATTGATCCATATCCGCAACGGAGACGGCCAACTGCTGGATTGCTCGATTCTTCATAGTTTCCACATCGAAACGACTGGCGTAGGCATGGGTTGTGACCTTGTACATTCCGCCTTCCTGAACGCTGACTTTGTCCTGCTTTTCCACCGTCCTGCCGCAGAATTCACAGGTATATCCCCATCGGTAGTTTTGATACGCTATGACGCCGATGAATTTTTTATTGCTCATATTACCTGTTCCCTCTCATTTTGATTGGAAGCAATCTGCATGAAGCACGAATCTTTGTGATTATCTCCATTGAAATTCTAAAGACTTTCACCGGGGATGTCAAGTTATTTGAATGAACCATTTTACTGTAACCATTTTACACCGCCCCTTCCGCCTGCCCCGCTGCCTGAGTTTTATGGAAAACAGCGGCAAAAAGGGGAACCATGCACGGCCGTCCCATGCATGGTTCCCCGCGTTATTTGGGATCATTCGCCCAGGAATGTTTTCAGCTGCGCGTTCGCTTCGTCCACGATCTTCTGCATGCCGGCGGCTTCCAGCTTGGCCAGCAGCTCGGGCAGGGCGGTTTCGGGATCGACCGCGCCGGTGCACAGGCTGAGCGCATACGCTTCCTTCACGTTCACGACCGCGGCGATTTCAATTTCCACGGGCTTGCTGTCGAAGGTGAAGCCGTAGATGGGCAGCTTCTTGGAGCCGGCGTAGAATTCGGCAAAGCGCTGCTGGAAGTCCGCGCCCTGGCCCTTCTGCGGCGGCAGGATGGTCACGTTGCCCACGCCGTTGGTCCAGGGAGAATAGGTGGCGCGCGCTTCGGGGATGAATTCCACTTCGCCGGCGTCGTTCAGCGTGTAATGGATGCCTTCAACGCCGTAGTTGAGCAGGGTCATCACATAGGGATCGGTGTTGAGCAGGTTCAGGAACTTCATGGCCTCTTCGGGATGCTCGCTCTTGGAGGAAATGGCCATCATGGCGCCCTGGACGGAGGTGTTGTCGATATAGGGAGCGTCGGTGGTCATCAGGTAAGCCACCTGGATGCCGCGGGCTTCGGAGGTGGTGTATTCATAGCCATAGAGGGAAACCTCGGAGGAGATCAGGTACCGGGCCGTATTCTGGGCGTTGCGCCAGGTATCGGTGGCCGTTTCGCCGATGGCGATGGCGGGATCGATGTAGCCGGCCAGGTAATATTCGCGCATCTGCTTGACAAACTTTTCAAATTCGGGGGTGGCATACTTGTTGAAGAACACGTTGCCATACGCGCCGGGGGTGGACACGTCTTCGGTGTTCATGTAATAGCTCAGCAGGCTGTTGCTGTCGCCGGTCACGATGGGCGTGCCGGTCACGAAGCGTTCCACGACCGCGCCTTCAAACACGAAGGGATAGAACACTTCGCCGTCCTTCTCTTCGCCTTCCTTGACGGTCTTGAAGATGTCGCCCCAGCCGTAGAAGCCGGCGTTCTTCACGTCATCCAGGGTGGAGCCGTACTTTTCAAGCAGGGTCACGTTCACGTCCCAGGTGTTCATCGTCGCGAAATCCTTGAAGCCGGGGACCGCGTAGATGCCCTTCTCACCGTCGGGGCCTTCGGTCGCGGCGCCTTCGAACAGCAGCTCGGGCAGCACGTTCTTCAGCTCAGCACCGTATTTTTCCAGCAGGTTGTCTTCCGGATCGTCCAGGCGGACATAGGCGCCCTTCTTGGCATAGGG
>JAFXMP010000086.1 GCA_017530275.1 Clostridia bacterium
GCTCTTTTTTCAGCGCTGCCGTGCTCATTCCTTATCATCTCCTTCGTAGAAGATCCAGCTGCCGCTGGTGGCGAACAGAAGGCCGGTAAAGATGGCGATGAGGAGGAACAGGATCACAGCGATAGCGCTGCCGTAGCCATATTTGTGAGATTTGAATGCCTGGTTGTAAAGCATATAGCACATGAAATAGCTGCCGGTGCCGGGGCCGCCCTTGGTGAGGGACAGGGCCGGGGTGATCACCTGCAGGCTGCTGACCAGGCTCATCAGCAGATTATAGAAAATGATGGGCGTCATGCAGGGAATGGTGATTTTCCAGAACCGCTGCCAGGCGTTGGCCCCGTCGATTTCCGCCGCCTCGTGATAGGTGCGGGGCACGTTTTGAAGGCCTGCCAGGAAAATCACGATCAGGTTGCCGCTGAGCCATACGGCGATCAGCGCCAGCGACGGCGTGACCATGCCGCTGGAATCCAGGAATTTGACGGATGTGCCGCCCATCGATTTGATGACGTAATTGAAAAACCCGTGGTTATAGTCGTACAGCCATTTCCAGCCCAGGTAAACCGCCAGGGCGGGAAGAACGTAAGGCAGATAGAAGATGGCCCGGAAAAAGCCCCGGGCGGGCACCTTCCGGTTGAGCAGCATGGCGATGATCATGGAATACACCACGCTGCCGATCACCGCGATCCCCGCGTATTCCAGCGTGGTGAGCAGGGAACCGTAGAATTTCGTATCCCGGGTAAACAGACGGATATAGTTATCCGCTCCCACATAAGTCATATCGCCCAGCCCGTTCCAGTTGAACAGGCTCAGGGTGAAGGATGCCAGCATGGGCAGATAGGTGATGCAGGTCAGGCCGATCACCGAGGGCAGCAGCAGCAGCCACGCCGCCCTGGTTTCCGCGCGGCTGTATTTTACTTTCGCCTTTTTTGAAAGGGCCGTCATTCCTTGCGTCCCTCCATTCCATAGGTATTTGCAGGCATTTGATAAGTCGGGGGAACGCAGGCGCGTTCCCCCGACCCTGATAAGGCACTGTTATTCCACCTGAATGGCTTCCACCAGCTCGGGATAGATCTCGTTGATCACGTCCTCCGCCGTGCGCTCGCCGCTCCACACGCTCTGCAGCGCGGTGAACAGGATATCGTTGGTGGTGATCTGGGTATTGGGGGTATAGTACCAGCAGGTGGGCTTGGCGTAGTTCATGGTGTAGTCCACCAGTACCTTCCGGCCGGTTTCCATATCCTTATTGTAGGGATACTGCTCATTGCCCAGCCAGGCGTTTATGCCTTCCTCGGTCTTGTAGAAGTATTCGCTCTTGGGCAGCCAGATGCCGGTGAGCACCAGGGCGTCCCAGTTGCTTTCCTCACGGGTGTACCACTTGACGAAATCGTAGGCTTCCTGCTGATGCTGGCCCTTGAAAACGCCGGTCAGGCCGGAGGTGCAGATGGTGACCTCTTCCTTCATCATGGGCAGGGGCGCGATGCCGTAGTTGATGCCCAGGTTCGGGAAATCGGTGCCCAGGCGCCAGGTGCCGTCGGTGGTCATAGCCACAGTCTTGCTTCCGATGCCCACGCCCACGCCGTTATCCTCGGGGATCACATTGAGGGGCGCCACATGCTCCACCAGCGCCAGATCGGCCACCTTCTGGATGGATTCGATGGCTTCGGGGCTGTTGATCAGCACTTCGTTGCCGTCCTCGGAGAACCAGGCGCCGCCGTTGGACAGAACCCATACTTCCATCTGCCAGGTCCAGTTGTTCACAAACGCGCCGTACTGCACGATCTTTTCGGGATCAAAGCCTTCCTCGCCGGGGTGCTTGCCATTCTCATCGAAGGTCAGCCGCTTGGCTACTGCCACAAATTCATCCCAGGTATAGGGGGTATCGGCGGAGGGATATGGCTCGTTCGCCGCATCGAACATATCCTTGTTGTAGTACAGGATCAGGATCTCGTTGCTGCTGGAATAGCCGACGGGAACACCGGCATCCTTGAAAGTAATGCAGTCCATGGGCTGCAATTCTTCCCCGGCGAACATATCGGACACGTCCGCCATGACGCCGTTGCGGGAGAAGTACAGCACGGCGTTTTCATTCACCATGCCGCAGTCCGGCAGCTTGTTGGCGATGGCATAGTTGACCAGGGTCTGGGTGTATTCCTCGTTGGGGATCTGCATGGGCTCCACGAACACCTTGTCCTGGCTTTGGTTGTATTCGTCTAGGGATTTCTGCACGGCTTCCGCCTCCGTCTGGTTGCCCCAGAAGGAATAGGTGATGTGCACCCGTCCGTCGCCTTCCGCCAAGGCCAGGACGGGCAGCATCAGCGCCAGGCACAGGACGATTGCCAACAGTTTTTTCATGGTTCTTCCTCCTTTTATGATGGTGATCCGTTTTGATTTGTGGTTATACGATTAACCACTCCGTTGACAATAAGATACCACCGCCGCGGTAGATTGTCAAGGATGTTTTTGCGATTTTTCCTTGGAATTTCATGGTTAATTTTTTAACCAGACAGTACTTGACGAATTTCCTTTTTTCGTTTATAATCTTTCAAACGATTAACCTCACAGAAGGGTGATATGCCTATGGCAACCATGCGGGATGTAGCAGAGCTGGCGGGGGTATCCACCGCGACAGTATCCCATGTGATCAACGGCTCCAAAAAGCTCTCCCCCGAAACCACAGAACGGGTGCTGCGGGCCATATCCCAGGTGAATTATACGCCCAACACCGTGGCAAAATCCCTGCGCATGGGCCAGACATTTACCATCGGCGTGCTGGTGGAGGATATCCGCGGTCTGCCTGTGGCAGCCATCGTCAGCGGCATCAGCGAAACTCTATCTAAGGCGGGATACAAAACGATTTTCCATGATTTGCACCTGCTGGAAAAGCTGTATAACCAATATGAGCAGATCGGCACCTACCGGGAGCGCATCAATGAAGGCGTCCTGCTGCTCAAATCCTCCAACGTGGACGGCATCATCTATGTGGCGATGCACGACCGCCACCTGGATTATCTGCTAGACCCCATGGATACGCCCCTGGTGTACGCCTACTCTCACGGAACGGAAAATGACACGTATGTAACCTATTCAAACAAAGATTCTGCGGCCGATATGATCCGCTATTTACTCAGCAAAGGGCATGAGCGAATTGCGGTCATCGCCGGGCATCCCCATTCCTATCCCACCGGGCAGCGGCTGCTGGGCATTCAGATGGCCATGCAGCAGGCCGCATCGACGCTGCCGCCGGAATACATTCGATACGGCGATTGGGAATATGAATCCGGCAAAACGCAAACAAAAGCTCTTTTGGAATTGCCTTCTCCGCCAACCGCAATTTTCGCCATGAACGATCTGATGGCTGCCGGCTCCCTGTCCGCCATTCAAACTATGGGCCTGCAAATTCCCAAAGACATCGCCATCGTCGGTTTTGATAACAGGGAGATTGCAAGCTACCTCCAGCCGCCCCTGACCACCGTGGCACTGCCCACCCCAGCAATCGGCGCAAAAGCCGCTCTGCACATTATTGATATGATCAGCAATCCCTATGCCCACCCGGTTCGGGAAATTATCCCGTGTTCCATTATTGAGCGAGATTCCGTATAATCGTTTCATTCATCCATGAGGGAGCTGAATTATCTTGCTTGGTTCCAGGTGCTGGCAAGGAGGTTTTAACGAAGTTGCAGCGTAATCTCTGTGTAGTCTGCTGGGTGATAATTGAATGATTAAGAGCAAAACTTTAACGGGTGATTAATGTGGTTCTGCCTTTAGCTTCTCCCTGAACGCGGCGGGTGTGCAGTCTTCTAATTCTTTGAACACACGAACCAGGTAGTTGGCCGAATTGAACGCCAGCCGATCCGCGATTTCGCTGACACTCAAATCAGTGGATTGAAGCAGCATTTTCGCGCGGTTGATTTTTGCGTTGCGGACATAATCACTGACGGACAAGCCCGTTTCATTTTTGAATTTTTCCGTCAGATAGTATTCGGTATAGCCGACCAAGACAGCTAAATCCTTGGCACGGATCTTCCGATCCAATGATAATTCGATGTAATCACAGCATTTCTGGATGGCATGGGAGCAATGCGGATTCGCCCGCAATTGATGCACCCGGTAGATAAAATCATGATACATGGCATGCGCCAATGAATTGAGTTCGCCTGAATCCCGACAATCCTCCGCTGTCTGAATATAAGAATCCCCCAAAGGATAAGCGATCTCCGGGGATAATCCTCCCTCCATCGCGGCGCGGGTTACCAGCGTTGTGAATACCACGATGCTGGTTTTTATTTGGCGCAAAGGGTCTCTACCCTGCACCGGCACACCGGGGCTCAGACTGCTGCTGCGGTTTAATACTTGATGGTAATTAATATCACCTCTTCTGACTACATCGAGCAGTGCCTGTTCCGACTGGTATACATCGATCCGGTTGCGCTGATTGATTTCAAGAGGCCGTTCTTTTTCCGGCTTTTTTTCGCCTGCGCGCAAGGCTTCGACGCCCAGCTGCTGACCGGTCAGGACGTTATGCACCAGCATCACATATCTTCCAAACACCGCGTAGGACATGACTGGCAACGCAGGGATCAGGGCGCAAAGCGGTTCGATCCAGCTTGTATCCTGCATGGAAGGATAACTGCCGATCAGTGCAGAACGGACGCTTTTTCCATCAATCGGCATATTCACCACCGGCCCCAGCACGAATACGACATTGTTCTTTCGTTCCTTTTCCAGGGTTACAGCCCACTGAATGCCAATGGAGGAGCCCAGGATGCGAGGCGCGTCATTTTCTGCCCCGGCGGCATATTCAATCATTTTGTCATAAGCCCCCAGGGCTTGAAAGGCGTGATGCAGCGTTTCCCGAATCACGCCTTGACAGGAGGAGCCTATGATCTGACCTTCATTGGAATAACCCCAGATGTGAAAGCTCTCCCCGCTTGGGATCAGGGACTTTAGCAACACTAAATTTTGCTCTGCCTGTGTGATTGCTGTACTCATGCGCATCCGCTCCAGACTTTTTTCATATTATAGCGCGAAACGCGGAAGGAAACAATCCGTTCATTGCAAAAGAACCTGAATTTTTGACATTCATTTGTGTTTTTTGACTTTACGGATTTGTCTTTATTTCTGTACAATACTGCCAGAAGACACGGGAAGTGCCTCCAAGGACCGGTGAAACGAAAAGAAAGGAAGCGTATACCATGACAACCGCGAACACGATCCCTGCTCAAACCAATGAAGTCAAGTACCGCAAAGCGAAACTGTGGCAGATCATCCTGATTGCTTTCAATGCCTTCAACGGTATGGCTGTCTACTTCCTGATCGGTCTGGCCAGCTATTCTGCCAGCATCGGTTATGGCATTGCCACACTGGTTGTGGGCGGTCTGCTGACGTTCACCCGCATTTTCGACGCAATTACCGACCCGCTGCTGGCCTTCCTGTACGACCGAGTGAATA
>JAFXMP010000087.1 GCA_017530275.1 Clostridia bacterium
AGAAGCAAACGAAGAAGTTGAGGACGATGAGCCCGAAGGAGGGAATGGATAATGACTTTGAATGTGTATCAGATCGTTTAGCTGGTTCTGGCGGCAGTTGTTGCTGGGCTGTACATTTATAAACGGATTACCGGAAAAGACTTGCTTCGTCACGTTATGCTTTCCCGTCCAGTAATCGCTGCATAGGGAGCTACCGCAGAAGCGATCTATCAAATTTGGCCAGGAAACGAGGAACTCAAGATTGTCCACACTGTCATGACTGCCGCGATTGAAGCTACTGAGATTGCGGAGAAAGCTTGGAAGATGGGCAACCTGGAGAAAGACGAGCGGAACGCATATGCCAAGACGCTCGTAAAAGAGACTCTTGGTAAGGCCGGGATTACGGTTACTCCGCAAATAGAAATGATTGTGAGCGGTGTGATTGAAGCGGTATGTATCGTACTACCGCATGAAAAGAAAGCTTTCCCAGATCCTGCTGTTGTGGGAGATATTGGAGACGAATAAGGGAGGAGGATGGAACAGGCAGCCATCGCCCATTGTTAGGAGATGCGGAAATGTCACCCCGCCCTTCCCCGTTTTTACCAAATTACATCGAGGCCAGATTCCTTTTTGTCTATTGTAAAATACTATTGCAGAGATGATCTGCCTTCGCAAGATGAGATGTGTGACGGCTCTGACACATCGGTAAAATAAAATTTGGCCGAGAGATGAGACGAGTGATGGTTCCGACTCGTCGGTAAAATAAAAATTGACCATGCGAAGATAAAATATAGGGGCGTCGAGAGACGGCCCTTATTTTTACCAAAGAGAGGCTTGGCGGCCAGTTGGTATGGGGAGACCAAAATAAAATGGTCTCCCCGATTTTTGTTTTTTGGGCTTCGCCTGATACGGAGCATAGCTATAAATCGCTTTCAGGCGGTGTATAGATATACCTCGCGCAGATACTCCCCAGATAAACCTCGCACGCCACAATTATGCCACAACGCGATTATCACCTATTATCACGTATTAGCATATACCGCTAAATTTCTTGGACGTATTATCACTGTTTGTTATGCAATAGTACCAAATATCATATAGTACCAAGGATTCAAATCTCTCCACCCAGACTTGAAAGAGAAGTCCCGAAAATCCTTCATTACAGGGTTTCCGGGGCTTCTCTTTTTTATCAAAATGATTGGATCAGTGCCTTGCCGCGTCCAAAAGCTTTTGCACGCAGGGCTTTGCCTGCTTGTTTTCATCGAACAGCAGAGGATGCTGTTTGATCCTGGGCAGGTTCCGATCCATGCCAAAGCCGTCCAGCCATGTCCTGTCGTCCGCAACGCCCCAGGTGGTGACGCAGTCGATCACATCGGCGTAGCTCCGGTACACCTCAAACAGTTTGATATAGATTTCGTTGATTTTATCCAGTTTTTCGGGCGTCGCCTGCATGGCCTGGCGAACGTATTCCTCAAAGCCGGGATCGCCGGGCTTGAGCCGCCTGTCGCCCTGGTTCAGGGTGGCCATCATGGAAACATCCAGCTCCGTCACATGGATGCGCAGGCCAAGCGCGGCGTAGATTTCAATGGACCGCTTGAGCTCGTCATAATCCGGAGCAGCGAAATAATGCTGCTGCATGCCCATGCCGTCCACGCGGCAGCCCTTCTCCCGGAGCTCCCGGATCAGCCTGACAATGCGTTCCCGCTTTTGAGGCATACATTCGTTGTAATCATTGTAAAACAGCTGGGCGTCCGGGGCGGCGTACCTGGCCATAGAGCGGAATGCCGCTTCAATAAACCCGGCTCCGCATAGCTTATAGTATTCGCTGTTCCGATAGACGGGGCTTTCTTCCTGCGCTTTTGCCGGGTCGAGGGGATCGTCCCGCGTGGCCTCGTTGACCACGTTCCAGGCGTATACATCCTGGTTATAGCGCTGACACAGGGCTTTGCTGTGCGCGTCGATGCGCGCATAGATCAGGTCAGGGGAAGCCGGGTTTTCCTTGTCCCTGTACATCCAGTCGGGCGTCTGATTGTGCCAAACGGGCGCGTGCGCGCGAACCTTCACGCCCATCTCCCGCGCCATGGCAACGATCGCGTCCGCCCGTTCAAATTGAAACTGTCCCTCCGTCGGTTCCGTCAGCGCGTACTTCATTTCGTTCTCCGGCGTCAGGCTGCTGAAATGCCGGAGAAGCAGGCCGCGATACGCTGAAAGGCCGAAAGAAGAAACCGCCGCGCCGATTTTGAAATATTTATCATACGCTTTTGCCAGGGAAAACACTTCGTTCATGTTCATTCCTCCAAATGAAAATACCGTCTAAAATATGATGGGCAGAAAGGAAGCGATCACTGCGAACAGGACGGCGGGCAGCAGGTTCGCCACCCGGATCCTTTTGCCAAATACCAAGTTGATCCCCACGCAGAAGATCAGCACGTTGCCGACCAGCGAAAGATATCCCATGGCGGCGTCGGTCATGACGGGCTTAAGGACGGAAGATAGCAGCGTCAGCGCGCCTTCCCACAGGAACACCGGCAGCGCCGAAAAAACGCAGCCCTTCCCCAACGAGCAGGTCATGACCATCACGATGATCAGATCGAGGATCGCTTTTGCGCCCAGGGTAGACCAGTCGCCCGCGATACCGTCCTGGATCGCGCCGACAATGGCCATCGCGCCGATACAGACCGTGAGAGAAGCGGTCAGAAAGCCGTTCACGAACCCCTGATCCTTCGCGTTGCCGGTCTTGACCTTCAGCCATTCGCCAAAGCGTTCAAATCCGCGCTCGATGTCGATGATCTCGCCAATCAGACCGCCCAATGCAAGGCAGGCAACCACCAGCATGACTCCGCCGCCGGGAAACAGCTCGTGGTGCAGCATGTATGGCAGGGCTCCGGCCATCCCGATGAACAGCGTCCCGACGCCGCAGGCCATGGTCAGCGTTTCCTGATGACGGTTTTTCAGCAGCCGTCCAAATAGATGTCCGCATATACCCCCGACCAGGATCGCCCCTGTGTTGACAAGTGTTCCAATCATCTTTGATCCCTTCCTATAATTTCCCGGATCGTTCAGGCTGCTTTATCGCACGGCGTCATGTCTTCTGATACACGGTGAACCTGCCCGGCACGGCCTCCAGCTCGTATACGGCGTCGTCGCCTTTCCGATAAAGCGGCTGGATGAGGCTTTCTTTTCCGGGGATGCGCAGGGCGGACGCGCCTTTCACGTGCACCCGGACGAACTGCCGCTGGACGCCCTCCATCACGAAGGGATAGAGGATAAAGGTACCGTTGTCGTATACGAACAGGCCGATGCGGGCGAGGCCTTCCAGCCAGATTCCTTCCACCGGGAACGCCTGCCGTATCCGGCTGAGCACAGGCTCGGGCAGGGCATAGAGATCCGGGAAAGCGTCCGGAACGGCCAGCGTCCACAAATGTCCGTCCATGTAATCGTCCCGAAGGAGCAGGCCGTAGCTTTCTTCCCCGTGGCTGCCCTTCACCACCGCCCAGGTGGAGTTATTGCGGAATTCCGCCACGGGCAGGGCAACGGGCTTTACGCCGGCGGGATACAGGCAGCCGCGCCGCCATTCCGCCTGCTCCACCCGATAGGCGTCCACCGTGACGGAGCGGCCCCGAAGCCGGATGCTGGTCAGGGCTTCCATCCCCTTGGCTGCGTTAAGGAAGCCGGTGGTGACCAGCGCGTTGCCGCCCGTCTTTTCAAGCCAGTCTTTCAGCTTGTCCACGATATCCGGGTCACAGGCGGAGGAACGGGTGAGCAGGATCTGCTTCTCATTTCCCGGGAAATAAGGGGTGCAAACCACCGGGAAGCCGCACATACCCAGGAAGTCCTGCACGTTGTCCTCGCCCTGGCAGTTGTCCGGCAGATAGCAGGCAATGCCCCTGGGCGCGCCTATGCTGTCCAGCAAGCCGTCCAGCTTGTCCAATTGGAAGCCCAAAGCGGGGGTATACATGTTGTCCAGCAGGCTTTGGAAGCAGAACAGCATCATTTCCTGAGGCTTCGCAAAGGCGGTCAGATAGGCCTGTTCCAAATAATGCTCGGTGATATGGGTGTCAAAGGTGTCGAACCAGCCGCCGCCGTTGTGCCTGGGCCACATGCTTTCAAAGTACGTCATCAGGGAAAAGCTCAAATACCGGGGCAGATGCTGGTCGGTGGTCACGGGGTCCCGGGTCTCGGTGCCGGTATAGATGCGGTCGAACATCTCCCGCTGGGCCTTGGGGTTGTAGCCCGTTTCCTGATAGCTTTCCGCCCAGTTGGGATATTTGATGGTGATGCGGCAGGCGGGGTTGGCTTTTTTCGCCGGTTCGATCACGTCTTCCCGGCTCACCCGGCGCATCAGGTCCAGGCGGTACGCTTCCCAGCTCCCGTTTTCAATGCCCCTTTCGCGGTTGAAGCGCTCCTTTTCCCGCACGCAGTCGGCGCACATGCAGTTGGTGAAGAAGAAATCGTCGATGATGAATTCATCGAAGTGCGCCCCGATGAACGCGCTGACCTCCCTGAGCTTCTGCCGCATGGCGGGATCGTTGTAGCACAGGGTATTGAAAAGCCTCGCCTTGGGACGGCTGCCCTCCGGGGTGTTCATCACGGTGGTCAGGCCTCCCGCCACCTGAATGCCGTGGCGCTCAAACACCCTTCGGCACATTTCCACCTGTTCATGGGAAGCCATTTCTCCCCGAAAGGGCTCCAAATATACCTTGTCCAGCCGCAGATGCTTGAGGAGAAAGCCCAGCTGCTCCTCCAACCGCGTTTCCGTCACGCGGGCGGCGGCGTGCGCGACAAAGTAGGTGGCCAAGGTAAAATTTCGATAGTTTCCCATACTTTTTCTCCTCGTATGTCATGCGCAATCATTTGTTTTTGAATTCTGCGCCCGTCAGGCGTCCAGTTTAGCGGACGCTTCCCTGAGCAGTTCAATGATCGAAAGATGCTGGGGACACACGCCCTCGCATTGTCCGCATTCGATGCACGCCGACGCGCGCCCGAAGCCCTGACCGATCAGGCCGCCGTAAAACGCCTTGGGCCGGAACACGTCTCCATACAAATTCATGGTATTGATGGCGCGGAATACATCCGGGATGGCAATGTTCATGGGACAGCCGGGCGTGCAGTACCGGCAGGACGTGCAGCCGATCTGCGTCACGTTCAGCATGATGGTTTTCACCTTTTCAACCAGCGCTTTTTCTTCTTCGGTCAGCGGTTCAAAGTGGGCGAAGGTGCCGATGTTGTCCTTCATCTGTTCTTCCGTGCTCATGCCAGAAAGAATGGTCATGACGCCTGGCAGGGAACCCACGAACCGCAGCGCCCAGGAAGCGATAGATGCGTCGGGCCGAACCGCTTTGAACATGGCTTCCAGTTCCGGCGTCAGCTTGGCCAGGGTGCCGCCCTTCACCGGCTCCATGATGATCATGGGAATATTCCGGCTGTGCAGGATTTCGTACAGCTCCCTGGAACGAACCACCGGGTTCTTCCAGTCCGCGTAGTTCAATTGAATCTGAACGAATTCCACCTCTGGATGGGCGTCCAGAATTTGGGCCAGGTAAGCCGGGCTTCCGTGGAAGGAGAAGCCGAAATGCCTGATCTTTCCTTCCGCCTTTTTTTGCAAGCCCCAATTGAAGCAGTCCAGCCTCTCGTAGGTTTCGCCGTTCCCTCCGTCCTCGATGGAATGCAGCAGGTAGAAATCGAAGTAATCCACGCCGCACCGATCCAACTGTTCGTTGAAAATCCGGTCTCGGTCGTCCGCGTTTTTCATGCACCAGGCGGGCAGCTTGGTCGCCAGCATGAACTGCTCCCGGGGATACCGTTTGACCAGCGCTTCCTTGATGGCCTTTTCGGAATTGCCGCCATGATACACATAGGCGGTGTCAAAGTAATTCATCCCCGCCTGCATATAGGCGTCCACCATATTGCACACCCGTTCGATGTCGATTTTCCCTTCCTTTTCAGGCAGCCGCATCAGCCCGAAACCCAATTTTGGCATGGTATTCAATTGAATGCTCATAACTCCGTCTCCTTTTGTTTTTGGTATTTCAGCGTCACCTTTCATGCTTTCTGCCCGGGAATCGCGGTGTTCGCCGCTTTCCGAACCATGTTCAGCGTTACACTGTGTTTTTCGGCCAGATCCTTGAGATCGTCATATTCGGCTTTCATTTTCTCCACCCCCATGCCGGAGGCAACTTTGACCCGTACCGAGCCGTAGGACGTTTCCACCGTTTCCATGCGGCGGGCCAGCACATAACGGCTCATATCCTGGCGGCGAATGCCCAAGGTGGAAGTGTGCTTCATCATCTCGGCGGCCAGATGATCCGCGTCCTCCGGCAGGCAGATCACGCTGAGCAGCACACCGGGGCGGGATTTTTTCATGCCAATGGCCTGGGTGTACACATCCAGCGCCCCCGCCTGGAACAGCCGGACCATGGCAAAGCCGATTTCTTCGCCCGTCATGTCGTCCAGGTTGCATTCCAGCTTCGTCACCGCCTCCCGTTCGCCCTCGCTTTCGCCTAAAAACGCCCGCACGCAGTTGGCTCGCTGGAAATCCTTTTTGCCCATGCCGTATCCAACGGCCTGGGTGGTCATCACCGGGCGGTCGCCGAAGCGGAAAACGAAGTGCTTGAGCAGCGCTGCGCCGGTAGGCGTGCAAAGCTCGCCCTGCACCTGACCGCCATAGGTGGGCACGCCGGTCAGGATCAGCGCCGTCGCCGGGGCTGGCACCGGCAGGATGCCGTGCATACAGCGCACGTGGCCGCTGCCCACATGAATGGGAGAAGCAAAAACTTGCTCCGGGGCAATTTCCTCCATCAGCAGGCATACGCCCACCACGTCGGCCACAGCGTCCATGGTGCCGACCTCGTGGAAATGGATTTCACTCACGGGACGGCCGTGCACCTTGCTTTCCGCCTCCGCGATCAGGGCATAGACCGCTTTCGCGTCCTTTTTGACCTGATCGGATACAGAAAGCCCCTCGATCACCGCGTCAATATCCGCAGCGGAAGCGTGGTGATGGTGATGTTCGTGATCGTGGTCATGGTGATGGTGTTCATGCTCATGATGATGATCGTGGTCATGCGGATGCTCATGGTCGTGAGGATGATGCTCGTGCACGTCCTCCGATTCTTCTTCTTCGCCGTCCACCATTACCCGCATGTGCGTGCCCGTAATGCCGCATTTGACGCTGGGTTCGGCGGCCACATGGACGCCTGGAAGACCCAGCCCGTTCATTTGGTCGATGAAGGCCTGTTTATCCGGGATCAGCTCAAACAGCGCCGCCATCAGCATATCTCCCGCCGCGCCCATCGTACATTCCAAATACAGTGTTTTCATGTTCATTCTTGCTTTCTGCTCTTAATCCGTCAAAAAGTTTGTTGAAGAAGAAACAAAATAGGTTCTGTTGTTAAGCATGGAGTCCGTCAATAATACATGTCAAATTCGTTCTCCAGACGGTCGGCGTAAGCTTTTCCTGCCTCGTACAGGGCGGGAAGCATATAGTCTTTATTGTACCGCACCACTGGAAGGCGGTCATATGCCCGCATGCCCATATGGGTCAGGCCCCGTTCCAATTGGGTCAGGCATTCCAGCGTTCCACGCCCTGTTCCGCC
>JAFXMP010000088.1 GCA_017530275.1 Clostridia bacterium
CGCTGCCCGTCAGTTTCCATTGGGTGGCCAGATCCCGCTCCTCGATATACCGTGCCTGGCTGCCGCCCCTCACAGGTCCGGGACAGGGGATATCGATTTTATCATCGGCGAAATTGATCTGAACGGCATGCACGTCAAATGCCCGCCCCAGATCGATCTGCAGCCATTCGGCCCGGTCTGCGGATGCGGCCTGCCACCAGCTTTGCACGTTTTCCTCCGTGGCTTTTTCCGGCTCATGGCCGTCCGTAAAGGAAGAAGCCGCGGCGTTCTTTCCCACGCTCAGCAGCATCCAGGCGGGATCGCGCCAGGGATCTCCCTCCGTGGTCATGGGCCAATCTCCGTAGCGCTGGTTGCAAAAAAGCTCGCCGTCCGCGTCGAAACCTGCGGGCCAGATCCCCACCCGGCGTTCAAAATCGTGGTTCATGCTGATCCGCATGGTGGACGTATGCCACCAGTTGCCCTGTGCATCCTGCATGGTGCTGCCATGGCCCGCGCCGGGCAGGAATCCGCCGGGCTTGTAGGAATAAGGATTATTGTCTGCCAGGGTGAAGGGCCCCAGCGGGCCGGAGCTCACATACACGCCGTCGGAGTAGGTGTTGTACTGGGTGCCGGGGCAGGCGTATTGCAGATAATACCTGCCGTTCTGTTTGTCCATCCAGGCCCCTTCGATATAGGGTTTTCTGGAGAACATGCCCCGGATCAGCGGCTTCACCTGTTCCGGCACCTGATCCTCGGAAATGCCCTGCCGCTTGTGAAATGCTTCGTAAGCCGCGTCAATTTCAGCTTCGGAGGCAGGAAACTGACTGTTATCCTCTCCCACTCGCTCATAGCCGACTTCAAAGGGATGACCTTCCACCAGCACACGCTTTTCACCGATGGGCTGCATGGTTTGGGGATCGAGCTCCACGCCCCAGATGGGCGTGATATTGGAGCATCCCCAATAGAAATACACCCGCCCGTCATCGTCAATGAACAGGTTGGGATCCCAGAAGGGAAAGCTACCCTTGATCTTTTCATAGGGGCCGTTCAGGATATCCTTTGTACGGTACCGGTCACAGTTCTCTTCACGCCGGGAGGCGCAGAAGTACACCCAGTCGCCCATCACCCGCACATCTGGGGCGTAATCGTACAAGGGCAGTTCCCTGGGAAGACGATGGTTCTCCCAATTGGACAGATCATCGGATACCCACACGCCCAGCGTCATGGAGGCAAAAATATAATACCGGCCGCGGAAAAGAATCATGGAAGGGTCGGCGGCTTCCCGGCAGATCTTCATCTTTCCGTGAAGCCTGGGATCCATATTGAACTGGTAGCGATAGTTGATGTTGACAGGATTACAGAGATACTTCATAGCTGTACGCACCTGCTTTCTCCTGATATTTTCCGCCGTCCGGCAAAATGACTTCAGCCGGAACGGGAACCGTGATATTCATCAAAATCCGGTCCTTTTCATATCGCCACCCACTACTGATCTCGCCTATGGGAGACAACCACTTTGCCTCCGCGTGGCCCAGAGAAGGATGCGGATAGGGACGGATCGTCAGCTTGCCTGCTTCCAAATGAATGCCGCACACGCCACCGAACAGCCACCCGCAGATGGCCCCATAGGAATAATGGTTCAGGGAATCATGCACAGTGCCGTCAGGTCGCACACCATCCCAGGTTTCCCATATGGTAGTCGCACCCTGCTTTACTTCATACAGCCAGCTGGGGCATTCTTCCTGTAAAAGAAGGTTATAGGCGGTATCAACATGACCGTTCTCTGCCAGCACCCTGCACAGATCAGGGGTGGACAGAAAGCCGGTATTCAAATGATACCCGTTTTTGACCACCAACTCGTTCAGGGCATCCGCCGCCTGCCGGTTTTCGTCCCCATCCAGCAAACCAAAGGCGATGGGCCGCACATATTCACATTGACGATCGGAGGTAATTTTACCGTCCTTCAGGCAGCAGAAGCGATAGGCCTTTTTCGCGTTTTCAGCAATTTCAGCGTAGTGCGAAGCATCCTCCGGTTTTCCCAGGATTTTCGCAATCTTTGCCAATATGGAAGCAGAACGATAGAAATAGGCCGTGGCCACTTCCGGCGCACCTTCCATGGCGTTTTTCCGCATGGCCAGCATATTATTCACATCCGGCTCGCACCATTCGCCAAAGTGGAAGCCCTGGTCTGCCAGGTATTCCTTCCAGGGGTTGCTTTCGTTCTGAGGCCTTGTGTTTTCCCTTGTCCTGTTTTCGCAGAAGGCCAGCCAGCGGGTCATCATATCATAGTTTTCTTCCAGGATGGCCGGTTCCCCGTAAGCCTGATACAGCGCCCAGGGAACCAGGATACAGGCGTCGCCCCACCCGGCGCTGCCCTGAAGCATCATGGAAATCTGGTTCCGCTGATCGTTGACGGGCGCGATATTCTGCACCAGGCCACTCTCCTCCTGTGCCAGCCGGCATTCGCCCAGCCATTTGCGCAGTACGGGATAACAGTCCATGAGATAGACGGCGGTGGGGGCGAATATACCCGCGTCGCCTGTCCAGCCCGCACGTTCTCTTGTCGGGCAATCGGTGGGAATATCGCAAAAATTGGAGCGCATGCTCCACAGGCTGTTTTGGAACAAGCGGTTCACATCTGCGCTTCCACAGGTGAATAAGCCCGTCTGAGTCATTTGGGAATACACGGCGATGGCAGTGAACTGCGCGTCTGTCAAATCCACATCCGCTTCTACTTTCGCGTATCGGAAGCCATGGATGGTGAAGAAAGGCTTATACACATTCAGGCCGTCTTTGCAGGTATACACGATTTTCTGGGGAATGCCGCCATTTTTGTTGCGGTCCCCTGGTTCAAAGTTGCTCTGGGTGAAGTTGCCGTTTTCATCCAGTGTTTCCCCGTGCCAAAGGGTGATTTTCTGACCCGCTTTGGCGGTGACGCGAAGCTCCGTGTAGCCAGCCAGGTTCTGGCCGA
>JAFXMP010000006.1 GCA_017530275.1 Clostridia bacterium
ACTGCCAAGGCCAACGGTCTCGATGTGCTGAAATACTTGAATTATGTGTTTCGGAGAATTCCGATACCTGATGGCAATCCCACGGATGATTTCATTGAAAGCCTTATGCCTTGGAATGAAGCTGTCAGGGCTGAGTGTCAATGTGGCTATATTTGACGCTTACGAACAAACGCAGGATTTGGAAATAGCCTGCGTTTTTCGTATTGACAAAATGTGAATTTGAGTTATACTAAGAACGAGCTTCTTTCTGAATATTTTTTCAGAGAAAAAATATTCTGTATGTAAATTGGCAATCCTATGATTGAATCAGCAACTTATTCGGGGGTGTGAACATGTTTCTTGGCAGAGAAAAAGAGCTGAAGGCGATCCGGCAGGAGCTTTCCTCTCAGAATCGAAAAACCGCCATCCTGGTCTATGGGAAACGCAGGGTCGGAAAATCGACGCTGATTCAGGAGGCTGCGAAGGATTTTGACGGGATCGTTATCAATCATCTGTGCGTGCAGAGTACCTTTGAAGGCAATCTGGATTTGATTTGCCGCAGTGTCTGTCAGGCGCTGGGTCTGCCGAATATGCAGTTTGATTCGCTGTTTGCCCTGATGGATTTCCTCAAGGCGCAGGATAAAAACATTTTGCTGATTATCGACGAATACCCATACTTGAAGCAGACAAAAAAACAGAACGAAGTGGATTCCTATATGCAGGCGGTGATTGATCGGATGCCGCCCAATGTGAAACTGATTCTTTGCGGGTCGTACATCGCCATCATGAAAGAACTGCTGACGGAGGGCAATCCGCTGTTCGGGCGCTTTTCCCTGATTCAGCATATCCAGGACTTTGATTACCATGACGCCGCTCGTTTCTATCCCGGTTTGTCAGTGCGTGATAAAGTGGCTTTCTATGCGGTGTTCGGCGGCTCGCCGTATGTGCTGGAAAACCTGGATATTCAGTCTTCTCTGCAAGCCAATATCCTGCGGCTGCTTATGCCGGAAACGGGGCTGATCCGTTCCCACATTGAAAACGTGATGCTGAATGAAATCAGGAAATCATTTGATACCCGTATTCTGGAAGTGTTGGGCAACGGCAAAAAGCGTTACAGCGAGATTTCTGACGCCCTGAAAATGGAAGAAACAGGCCTGCTGGAAAAGCAGTTGAAAATCCTTCTGAACATGGAGACGATTCAGAAAACGGAACCGCTAAATCGCCGGGATGATAAAAAGAAGAAGTTTTATGAGATCACGGACAACCTGATGCGTTTCTACTTTTCCTTCATTTTCGGCTCGGCGGGTGCAATCACCCGCATCGGCGGGGAACAATACTACCGCATGAATATCGAAGGAGAAAAGCTGCGCCAGTTCATCAGCAGACGATTGGAAGGAATCACTCTGCAATACTTCCACAGGATGGCGGGTATCGGCGATTTTGCGGATGTGACGGACTTTGGCAGCTATTGGTACGATGATCCCGTCAGCAAAACCAACGGAGAATTTGACTGCGTGCTCCAGCGTCGGGGCGAGAAATACGATTTCTTTGAATGTAAGTATTTTGACCGCAAAATGACGCTGGAGGAATGCAGGCAAGAGGATGAACAGGTGCGGCAGCAGCCGGGGATTGAAGTGGATCGCGTGGGATTTGTCTGCACGGGAGGATTTGATTTTGAGGATGCAGGCGAATATACCTTAATTGATGGAAATAAGCTTTATCAATATCATAGGTAGGTCAGGGGCAGAACGACCAGGTTTTCTCGGAGATAAAGCTTTCGGTCGATCAGGCAAATGATGACATCCATTCCGCGCTTCTGATCGGGGATGCTGTAAAGAGAAAAAGTTGACAAATCCAAAGTTGTACTTTACTTTTTACAAACAAAATCATAAATACCGCATGAAAGATGATCCGATGCCCTATCCGTTTACGAAACATACTCGAACGATTAAATTTACCTTAAACGATCAACCTAACCTGATATTTGACCGCTCCCCGATGCCCCTCCACGATCCGATGCCCGAACTCAAAAATCCTGGGTCGTACGGGCCACACGTTCTTGACCATGTAGCCGCCGATATAGCCGGCCTGACGGGAAGGCAGATCGCCGTTGTAGCCCTGCTTCAAGTTGATGCCCAGCTCGCTGGCGATTTCATACTTCATGTTGTCCAGGGCGGCGCGGGCTTCGGGAACGTTGGCGCGGTTGGAGTTGCTGGAGTTGCTGGAAGCAGACATAGAACCGTTGTTGGAATTGAACATGACGATTTCCTCCTGTTCGATGCTTTATTTTGGTTTTTTTCAGATAAACACCTTGCGGGCACACGCCGGATCGTGCGGCTTTTGCCGCTCCCCGTCGGGAGTGGGGGAAAGCGCGCCGGAAGGAAAGGATGGATATCATCCGCCCGATCCTATCAATGGAAACGCCCTGCGTTCCCGGCTTTCACCGGGCGGCGCGGGGTTTTCTTTTTTGACGGGAACAGCTCTGCCCTCCTCTGTCCGGGCGGATGATATCCGTCCTTCCAAAGCAGCGCGTCGCTGGCCCTCAGGCGCGCCTTTCCCTTATCGCCTTACTTGCCCGCCATCTGCTTCTCCGCCTGCTCGATCAGACGCTTGACCATGTATCCGCCCACATAGCCGTTTTCGCGGCTGGTGAGGTCGCCATTGTAGCCCTGCTTGAAGTTGATGCCCAATTCGCGGGCGATTTCAAACTTCATGTTATCCAGGGCGCCCCGGGCTTCGGGTACGTTGACCCGGCTGCTGGAGTTGCTGCCAGACTGGTTCATTGCTTTTCACCTCCTTTATTCAGGATCGATGCTATTTTCACCGATCCAGGCGAAATTACGCTGGCATTTTGTGCAAATCGACAGATTTCTCAACAAACTGAAGAAAACCATTACGTCAACTTTTGCAAGGAAGCTTCAAAAAGACAAATTCTGCAATAATGTCATTTTTTCGCTTCATATCTGAACGTTCTGGCTTTTTTATGATACCTTGACTTGTAAGCGAAATGACAGTATAATACTTACATCGACAGCATTTGACACAAACAAACGCACAATGGAAAGAAGATTGCACCATGAAGATCATTCTGGACACCGACAAGAAAACCATCACCGTGCCGTGGAATTACACGCAGAAGCTGGAAGAGATCAACCGCATGGTCAAGGAATTTGGCGGCGCTGATGCACAGCCCAAGACTTTCAGCGGCTACATTGACGAATGCTGGAAGGAAGCCATGGCGCATTCTGATACCAACCTGAAAACCGCTTCCAAGCCCGTCAAGAAGTAATTGGAGTAAAGCAATGGCAGCACAAAAGGGGTCGAGAGTTACGCCCGATGAATTGATCCTGATGCACCAGCTTTACAACAAGTATCACAGCTATGCATGGGTGGCAAGGGAAATAGGACGGTCTGCGTCCTGCGTATCGTACAACATCAAAATGAAGCGTGCGCCGAAAGTTGTTCGTGATACGTTCCCCGATACCGTAAGGGAATAAGCGCGGATAGAGGAAAACCAGTCGGAAAACGAATTGCGGCTGGTTTTTCTTCATAAGACGGCACAATAAATGTTATTAGGAGGCTGCTTGCTGTGAGCACAGATTTTAGCGATTTCAAGATTGATCCAAAAGTTCTCTCTGCTCTTGAATCAATCAGCAAAGTACAAAACAACGCTACAATGCAGACTATCCGTGAGACAGCCGAAAGAATGCGTAGGATCATGGATGAAAGCATTGTTATTCCTGATGCTGTTGAAACTGTTAAGAGAACAGCGGAAATGCTTTCGAGAACATTACAGCCAATAACTGAATCTTATAGTAATACAAAAGCATTCTTGGAATCTGCGCGCCAAGTGACACAAGCCATTGCGGATTTTCAAACGCGAAGCGGATTGACCGTTCGGAAACTTCAAGATGATTATGCGGCATCACTACAAACGTGTATTGCTGTAACAAGAGATTTATCAAGCAGTTTTTCCGCGCTTGATATTTCTGGCATGAAGCGGATAGTTGAATCCTACCATACTCTTGTTGCAGAGAAAAGCGTACAGGATTTTTCTCTTGCTTATGAAACATGGACAGAGGGACACACAGAAGAAGATATTTCGGATGAAGCAGTTGCAGATGAGGTAAAAACCATCTTAACGGAAAAGAAGATAACTTTTTCCGAGCAATGGGATAACATCAAAAAAGCGACATGGTTCAAAGCTGTAAAAATCGTTCTTGTTATCATATTGTTTGTTTTTGAACCAGTCATTGACAAAGCAAAGGATGATGTTCGGGAGCGTCTGGGCATCACACAGTTTTTACAAGAATCTGGAATGCTTGATATTACTGGCAAACTGCTTGGCATTTCCGAGGATCATTCAGTATCCGAGGAAGAAGCTAAAACAACAGTTGATGAATCTGAATTGGGTAATATTTCAAAACAAAAGCGGGATGATCTGCTCAACAAAATACGGCAGATTCGATCCTTTATTTCCTCTGCTCCGCAGGATCAGAATACCGATAATCTCTTGGCTTACATAAGTGAATTGGAAAAGGAAGTATTTGGAAAGAAGTACGGTCTTGTGTATGAAGAACACAGGGAGCAGATTGATTCCGTTTTGGATAGCTATACACCTGTTCTTACCGAGGAAGAAGATTTATTCATTGGGAACGGTGGACAGATCAATTTCCTGATTGAAGGAGACAATTTAGCATCATTACAGCTATTGGAAAAAACGCACAAAGGCAGAATTGATCTAATTTACATTGATCCACCGTACAACACAGGAAATAAAGATTTTGTTTACGATGACTGCTATGTTGATGAAGAAGATGGTTTCAGACATTCTAAATGGAGTAGTTTTCTTTCAAAACGCTTGCGCATAGCCAGAAATCTATTAACCGAACAAGGCATAATCTTTATTCAAATTAGTGATATTGAATTAGCACAGTTGAGAGCGCTGTGTGATGAAATATTCGGAGATGAGAATTTCATCAATATCATAAGCGTGAATATGAAAAATATCGCTGGTGCTTCTGGTGGTGGAGAAGATAAGAGACTAAAAAAGAATTGTGAATACATTTTAATCTATGCAAAGAATTATAGCATTATGCCGATTTTTAATGGTGTCTATGTCTATACTGAATTGTCGGAGATGATACAACAGTATAAAGATCAAGGGGTTAGCTGGAAATATACTTCTGTATTATTAGAACAAGGCGAGAAAGAATATATTGGCAGCACAGTTGACGGTGATGGTAATGAAATACGTGTATTCATACGGAAGAATCCAGTAATAAAGTCAATCAAACAAGTGGCAAAAGAGGATGGTATTACAGAAAAAGAAGCTTATAAAAAATATGGAACAAAAGTATTCCAAACAACAAATGCACAATCTTCAATCCGAACAAGGGTAATGGAGTATCGGAAAGAAGCAGGAATAACAGAAGATGTTATTTCAATAGAGTATGTTCCCAAAACAGGAAAGAATAAAGGGCAAGTTTACGAACAATTCTATAAGGGCGATAAATGCAGGCTGTTTGTATGGTTAAAAGATACAAGTGAAGAAATTGATGGAGAACTGTATAAACGAGACTTACAGGGTACATACTGGGATTTCAATGGGTCAATGAAGAATTTAACCAAAGAAGGGAATGTTGAATTTAGTCAGGGAAAAAAACCCATTGATCTTATCAAGCGTATAATCAGCATGTATCCACAAAACGATATTACCGTTCTTGATTTCTTTGCTGGATCAGGAAGCACTGGTCATGCGGTAATAGCACAGAATGTTGAGGATGGCGGAGAACGGCATTTCATTCTATGCACGAACAATCAAAATGACATTTGTAGACAAAAAACTTATGTTCGTCTGTCAAATGTTATCAATGGCTATACAACTGATACTGGTAAGGTTTTTTCACCTATGCCTGCATCTTTGAAGTATTATGTGGTGAAGTACATTTCGATTTCTGATCGTATGTATTATGAGTATGCCGATGATCTATTGCTTCATACAAAAGAACTTGTTGAATTGGAAAACGGCATCAATTTTACAGGGAATGCAGAAATCGCAATCGTACTAACCGAGGAGGAACTACAAGACTTCATGGAAAATATCGAAGATTTTCGCAAGTGCCGCAAGCTCTACATGGGACATGATCTTTTACCTGATGAGGAACAGGCAGCAGCGCTTGAAGAACACGGTATTGAAATCAGCATCATTCCTGACTATTACTACCGTGACTTACAGGGGGATTGATTATGAAATTGCAGGATTTTCAGCTTGATGCAGTAAACAATTTGTTTGCAGCAATGGAAGAAGCCAATCGGGATATTATTCTGAAAAGCCCGACAGGAAGCGGAAAAACAATCATCCTGACTTATTTCATGGATCAATACGAGAAATCCAATGCAAATACAGTCTTTGTTTGGCTTACACCGGGAAAAGGTGATCTGGAAGAACAGAGCAAAAAGAAAATGGATACATACGTTCACGGCGCGAAAACAAAGCTGCTTGCGGATGTAATGACTTCTGGTTTTGAAGAAAATGATAATGTATTTATCAACTGGGAAAAATTAACCAAGAAGGGGAATAATGCCCTGAAAGACAGCGAACGAACAAATTTCTTGGAACACATACAGCATGCCTTGGATTCTGGACTTCGCTTTGTGATTATTGTTGATGAGAGCCATCAAAACGATACAATCAAAGCGGATGAGATTATCCAGTATTTCCATACAGAGAAGATTATCCGTTGTTCCGCAACACCCAAGGGAATAGCAAATGCGATCATGATTGAGATAACCGAGGAAGAAGTAATTGCTTCGGGTCTTATCAAAAAGATGCTGATAATCAATCAAGATTTCCCGCAAAAAGTGGAAACGGAAAATCAGACAGAATACTTGCTTGAACGAGCGCTTGCTAAACAGAGAGAAATCCGTGCGGCGTTCGCGCAAAGAGGATCAAAAATCAATCCTTTGATGATTGTCCAAATGCCGAATAAATCTGATGCTTTGCAAAGCAAGGTGGAAGCCTATTTTGATAAAAACGGCATCACTTGTGAGAATGGACAGCTTGCCGTATGGCTTTCCAACGAACATGAAAACTTGGAAGGAATTGATGCTCTTGATGCTACTTCCTCTGCGGTCATCATAAAGCAAGCTGTTGCGACAGGATGGGATTGTCCCCGCGCACAGATTCTTGTCAAGCTACGTGACAACATGGATGAAACATTTGAAATACAGACAATCGGGCGCATTCGTCGTATGCCAGAAGCAAAGCACTATGAAGATGATCTTCTGGATAGCTGTTATCTGTTCACTTTTGATGAAAAGTTTACGGCTGGTGTGAAGCAATCTTTTGGTAAGCGTGCTCTGGACGCTGTGACATTGTTTTTGAAGAATGAATACAAGGAAATAGGATTGATTAGCGAACAGCGCACAATGGTAAGTTCAACACGAAATCCACAAAAAGCCATAAAAGCCATTCTGGCGTATGTTCGGCAGGAATACGGTATCAGTGGCAATTTGTCAGAGAATAAGACAAGGCTCCAAACTGCGGGATTTGTGTTCAGTAAAGACATTTTGCGGCATACCATTTCCGGCGAAACGTCCACTCTTGATTTTTCCCAAGGCGATTTGAACACAATAGAAGTGGCTGAAAAATTGGATACACACAGGCATGGACATGAATATCATCGGGCAATCGGTAAAATGGGTCTTGATATTGGTATGGAGTATTCCTTCATGAATACTATCATCCGAAAGCTGTTTGATAAGAAGTTTGTGTTCGCTCACAAGATTCTTGCTCTTGAATCAAGGGACGTGTACGCTTTCGTTATCAATAATGCAGATCGGATCAAACTGCTTGTCAGAGAGGCAATGGCGGCAGAATTGAAGCAAACGCAAATGGATTTGAAATCCGTTTCAAAGCATGGATTCCGTATTCCGCAATCCTGCTTATTCACTTATGATGGATCAGCAAAGAATCAGATGATTATGGGGAAAAACGTATACCAGAATTATCTATCATCCGCAGAGCCGCGCTCCATGCCCGAACGTAAATTTGAAAAATTCTGCGAACGATCCAGCAGTATAAAGTGGTTTTACAAAAACGGTGACAAGGGAAATGAATATCTGTCTATTGTCTATCAAGACAATTCGGGCAAGCAAAAACTGTTTTATCCAGACTATCTTATCGGTGTAGGGGATGAAACCTGGATAATCGAAACAAAAGGCGGGTTTGATCGTTCGGGTGGAGTACACGACATTGACATTTATTCCCCGAAAAAGTTTGCCGTACTGAAAGACTATTTACAAAGATACGGCTTGAAAGGCGGGATCGTTCGGAATGATGATCGGAGTGACGAATTGTGTATCTGCATGGAGCATTTTTCCGATGATATTTCAAGCGATGATTGGAAAGTATTAGCAACGATCCTTCCGTAATACATAAATGAAATCCGAAGCAGACAGCTATTATTCTGCTTCGGATTTCAACTTTTACAGGACTTCCGTTTACATCTTGATTTACAGTTCTTGAAACGGTTTTTGCCTCTTGGTATAATGGCTATGACAAGCTATGACAAAGAGTGTCATAGGCGATTTCCAAAATGACGCGAAATGGGCGAAAAGACATAGGATTGTCATTGAAGGGAGGGAAAAGCGAAAAAAGAAGATCGTTCGCGTGGAACGATCTTCACAAAAAACGTTGATTTCTCTTGGTTTCTTACTTGCCAAAGTAACTGTCGAGCAGTCCCTTGAAGGCTTTGCCGTGCCGGGCTTATGCCGGATCAGTATCCGCGGCCACAGCTGCTGCATACTTTACGGCCGTCTCGTATTGTAAAAAAATGTGATCCGCACGAGGGACAGCGCACCTTGCCAAAGCCAGCGCCTCCCGTAACCAGATCCGCCTCTTCGTTTTTCAGTTCCTGATTCTGTTTCTCTTCTGCGCTTTTTTCCGTTCTCTTTTCCATGAGCTTTTGCTCCTTATATTGGGTTATGCGGGAAAAACAGCGGACAGCGAAACAAGCGCTGTCCGCTGTAAGATCACTTCCCGTGTAAGATCACTTCCCGAAGTACCTCTTCAGCAGGCCAGCGAAGGCTTTGCCGTGCCTGGCTTCGTCGCGGGCCATTTCATGCACGGTATCATGGATGGCGTCCAGGTTCAGGGCCTTGGCGCGCTTGGCAAGGTCGGTCTTGCCGGCGGTGGCGCCGTTTTCGGCTTCCACGCGCATTTTCAGGTTCTTTTCGGTGCTGTCGGTGAGCACTTCGCCCAGCAGCTCGGCGAACTTGGCGGCATGCTCGGCTTCCTCAAACGCGGCGGTCTTCCAATATTCGGCGATTTCAGGATAGCCTTCCCGGGCAGCCACGCGGCCCATGGCCAGATACATGCCCACTTCGGAGCATTCGCCGTTGAAGTTGGCCCGCAGATCGGCGATGATGTCTTCCGGCACGCCCTGCGCCACGCCCACAACGTGCTCGGCGGCCCAGGTCATTTCAGCGTCCTGCTTGGTGAATTTGGAAGCGGGGGCTTTGCACTGGGGGCACTTTTCCGGGGGTTGTTCACCTTCCCAAACGAATCCGCAAACCTGACATACCCATTTCATGATGATATTCCTCCCTTTCTTTTATCGCGCACGCCGGGGCATCCGGCGGACTGTACGCTATGAATATACACGATTTTTCATGAATTGAAACGGATTTGGAAAAATTTTCTTGAATTTTATCGGGGCGGCAGGCCCTTTTCCATGCGCTGGCGGCTGACCTCGTAAAAGCATACCGTGGCGGCGCTGCCCGCGTTCAGGCTGGACGCCGCGCCGCAGATGGGGATGCGGGCCAGGATGTCGCACTGCTCCTTCCAGGCGTGGGACAGGCCGAAGGTTTCGTTGCCGATGACCAGAGCCACCGGGCCGGTCAAGTCGATTTCCGAAAGGTTCTTCGTGCCCCGGGCGCTGGTGCCCACGATCAGGGGGCGGCTGGGCTGATTCCGCAGCCATTCCACCGCCTCTTCGGCGCTGGGCAGCTCTCCGAAGGGCAGGGCGAACACCGTGCCCACGCTGGCCCGGATGCACTGGGGATCGTAAAAATCCGCCGCGTGGCCAGTGACGATGGCGCCGGTGGCCCCGAAAGCGTCGGCGGAGCGCAGGAAGGTGCCTAAATTGCCGGGGGCGGCGGGCCGGTCAAACAGCGCGAACAGGGGCGGGGCGGCGCTCATTTGAGCCGCATTCGCCATCCGCTCCAGGCCGTCCGTGCGGGCGTACACCAAACCGATGATCTCGCAGGGGTTCTCCCGGTCGCTGAGCTCGGCGTGCAATTCCGGGGCCATTTGGAACAGATTTTCCGGCCTGGCCTTGCCGATCATGTCTTCGGCCCAGCCGGACAGGCGCTTGCCGTCCGCCACGGCCATAGCGAAAAACCGCCAGCCGTGGGCGATGGCCTGCTCCACCATCTGTACGCCCTCCATGAAGGCCAGGCCCTGGCGGGCGCGCTTTTCCCGGTTGCGTTTCAGCGTTTCAAAGCGCTGAAATTCCGCGTTCCGGGCGTACATTTTCAGGGTTTTCATGCGTTCTTGCCGTCAAATTCTGCCAGCACCGCTTCGCCCATCCTGTCCTTATCGCAGACGCGGGTATGCAGTACAGGCATGGATTTGAGCGACCTAATGGCCTTGGGCGCTTTTACGTTTGTAGCGTTTTCCAGAGCCTCCGCCGCGCTGAAAGCGTCGCCCTGGACGGTAACGCCGATGGCTTTCGCCACGTCGGCGGCGAATTTGTAGGGGCTGGCGGTGGAAACGATCAGCAGGGGCGCGTCGTCGCCGGTTTCCCTGCGGTAATCCCCGGCCACGGCGGCAGCCACGGCGGTATGGGGGTCCAGCAGGTATTTTTCATCCCGCCAATATTGCGCGATGGCTTCGGTTGTCCTTTCGTCCCCGGCAAAGCCGCCGAAGAATACGCTTTTCAGCAGTTCTTTCTGGCTTTCGCTGATTTCGTAGCGGCCTTCAGCTTTCAACTGTTCCATCCAGGCGCGCACCTGCGCGGTGTCGCCTTGAGCCAATTCCAGCAGGAACCGTTCCAGATTGGAGGAAATCAGGATGTCCATGGAGGGGGAGATGGTCTTGTGGAAGGGACGGCGGCGGTCATACACGCCGGTGCGGATGAAGTCGGTCAGCACGTCGTTGCGGTTGCTGGCGCAAATCAGGCGGCGGATGGGCGCGCCCATGCGGCGGGCGTACCAGGCGGCTAAGATGTTGCCGAAATTGCCCGTGGGCACGCATACGCTGAGGCCGGTTTCCCAATCGATTACGCCCTTTGCCAGAAGATCGGCGCAGGCGGACAGATAATAGGCGATCTGGGGAGCCAGACGGCCCAAATTGATGGAATTGGCGGAGGACAGGGTCTTGCCCCGGCTATTCATTTCCGCCCGGAAAGCGGGATCGCCGAACAGGGTCTTTACGCCGGTCTGGGCGTCGTCAAAGTTTCCGCGCACGGCTACAACATGCACGTTCTTGCCCTGACTTGTGACCATCTGCTTTTCCTGCACGGCGCTGACGCCGCCTTGGGGATAGAACACGGTGACGGAGGTGCCGGGCACGTCCCGGAAGCCCTCTAAGGCCGCTTTGCCGGTGTCGCCGCTGGTGGCGGTCAGGATGGCGATTTCCCGCTGTTCGCCCTCCTTGCGGGCGGAGGCGGTGAGCAGGCGGGGCAGGAACTGCAGGGCCATGTCCTTGAAAGCTAGGGTGGGGCCATGGAACAGTTCCAGCACGTACTGCCCTTTGGACAGGGCTTTGACCGGGGCAATGGCGGGATCGTCAAACCGGGCGTAAGCGTCCCGCGCCATGGGCAGCAGTTCTTCTTCCGTGAAGCTGTCCAGGGTCAGCGCTAAGGTACGGGCGGCGCGGGAAGGATAATCCATCTTTGCCAGGGCTTCAAAATCCGCTTTGTCCAAGCGGGGCAGGGAAACGGGAACGTACAATCCGCCATCGGCAGCAATGCCGCGCACAATGGCTTGCGGAGCAGAAACAGGCTCTACCCCCCGGGTACTGATAAAAGGCATAGCGTTTAATCCTCAATTTAATTAGATGAAGTATTTCTTGATGAATTCAGGCGCGACGGCATCATCGCAGCTGACAGACAGCACGAACTGCACGTTGTGCTGCTCACTTAGGCGATCCAGGCGGGCAAAGAATTTTTCCGTATTTTCCACTTCAGTTTTCACCAGCTTGAGGAATGCATCAATAAAAATCACGCTGATGTCGAAATTCTGGGCCAGCATGCCGCACAGGAAACCGAAAAACATTTCCGGGCTGTCGGTGCCATATTCACTGGCGTTGACGAATCGCACTTCATGGCGAAGATCATACATGTACCGGTTATCGTCGTCGATGAAAATGACGTCACCCTTGTGTTCCTTGATCGCTTCATTGGCCTGATCCAGAATCCGTTTGGTTTTGCCGGAGCCTTTCTTGCCGTGAATGACCTGTATCATGGGAAAACCCCCCTTGCTTGTTATGATATCCCTATTATACCCGATTTGATCGGATATTGCAAGGATAGATCGGCGCAAAGCGAGCAAATCGTTTGCTTCAATTAAGTTAAAAAGTATGGTAAATTTATTACTATATTGTTACAAAACAATCAACTTTTGAGATAATGTTTTCAAAGAAACAAGCCGCTGTTAGAACATTGGATTATTGACATCCGACTGCGCTGATTCAGAAAACCGGCATGATTGACAGAAAAAGCGGATTATGATAAAATATTCACGGCATAATGTTTGTATATACCAACATGTATGTGGACCTTCCATGATGGACACAGCATCAAGTATTTGGAGGATAAAGCTACGAAAAGATATTTGATGATTCTGCTGTGCGCAGCGCTGTTGTGCACATGCACCATTTGTTTGGCCGAGGAAGTCGAGATTCCAGCGGGCGAAATCATAGTTCCTTCAGGGGAAACGGAAACTCAGCAAGGGGAAGACGCCCCTTCCGCGCATGATGAAAGTCACCATACCGTGGAACAAGAGCACGGCGAGCCGTTCGTTGAAAAGACGGACAGCCTTGAAACGCATACCTGGATAACCAGCTTCGACCTTTACTGCGAGGAGTGCGGGCGGGTGATCGAGGAAAATGTGCGTACAGAGCAAAAAGACGAGCCGCACGTTTGGGACGTGACCAGGAAAGAACCCACCTGCGTTTTGGAAGGCAGTGAAAACAGTGTGTGCACGGTATGCGGCGCTGAGAAAACGGAGATTTTACCAAAGCTTGATCACGTGTATGCCGATGCAGCTTTGCTGGAGGGCCAAGAGGCTGGCGGGGTGGTTGGTGCGGGAGAATACGAGGGCCTCGTGATCGGCGAAGTGGTATTAGCGCCAACGTGCACGGAAAGCGGAGAAGGAATGCTGCTGTGCCTTACGTGTCAGACGGCTGTCCGCGCCGTAACCCTGCCCGCCAAAGGGCACGAATGGGACGAATGGACTGAAATCCCGATACCGGAAGGTGAAATCTGCGTTTCCGATAAAATGGAGCAGCGCCAATGCGGTGTCTGTGGCGAAACGGAAACGCGGACCGTGAGTCCTGCGCCCGGCCACCAGTGGCAGGAAACCATCATAAAGGAAGCTTCCTGTGCGGAACAGGGTGAAGTCATACGAAAGTGTGAAGTATGCAACGCTGAGGAACAGGAAATCGTACCTGCGCTGGGCCATACCTTCAGCTCTGTAACCGCCTTTGTCAAGCACGAGGCAGGGGCGATTATGGGATCGGATGAGGATGAAGGCTTATTCCTGGGAGAAGTGACCGTGCCTTCCACCTGTACGGAAAACGGAAGCGGCATACTGCTGTGCCTGCGCTGCCAGAAAGAGCAAAGAAACATTGTGATTCCCATGGGCGGTCATCATTGGAGCGATTGGGAGCAGCAGGAAATCCCCGAAGATTTGATCTGCGTCACTGATATGATCGGTGTGCGCCATTGCCTGGACTGCGGCGTTGAGGAAACCGAAGTACTGGCGCCTGCTCCGGGCCATCAATGGATCGGCGTCAGCTTTACGGAACCCACCTGTACCGAACCGGGCCAGGCCGTGCGCCAATGTGCAGTCTGCCAGACGGAAGAAGTCATTGAAACCCCGGCCCTTGGGCATTGCTTTATGTGGATGGATGTGAAACAGCCCGACGGAAATACCATAAGCCAAAACGTGTGCACGGTATGCGGCGTCGTGGCTGAGGAAAAGGCGAAAACGCCGGAGCAGATGTATTATAACAGCACCATCACTTCCTTCGGTCCCATGACGCGGGATCTGATCGGCGGCAGCGTATGGAACAGGATCACGCCTCTGAACCTGGAGGAGGAGGGCATGTTCACCTATCCTCTGATTGCTGGCAATCGTTTCACAGTAGGCACCGCCACGGTCATAAACGAAGAGGGCACGCAGATGGTCACCTATAAACTCAATTCCAAGAAAATCAACGTGCATACAAAAACCCTGGTGATTTATCCTGATTTGGAAGCGCTTCGCACCGGCGAAAATGCGGTGGTGCTGGAATTTGATCACCCCACGGAACTCAAGGAATACTTTGGAGATGATCATCTGGTGCTCATGGCCATCACGCTGAAAGCGGATTATGACGCAATGGCTCCTGGCATTCAAGGCTTTCGGGAGGATCAGGAATTGATCAGCGCCATGTCAGAACTGATCGATTGAGCTGTTCAATCCTTGCCGGAGACGAAAGTCTCCGGTTTTTTTCTGCTATTGTTTCATTGAATGCCAGTCATAGCGTCTTTTTCCTCTGCATATGTTTTCCATGAAACAGGAACAGAAGGAGGAAAGGTTATGGTGGCGCAGGAGAATCAGGAGGCGCGGCCTCTGTATCGGGATATTGCGGAAAGAACAGAAGGCGATTTGTATATCGGCGTGGTGGGCCCGGTTCGCACAGGAAAATCCACCTTTATCGCGAGCTTTATGGAGCAGATGGTGCTTCCCCTCATGGCAAATGGGCCGCGCAGGGAACGGCTGACGGATGAACTGCCTCAATCTGGTTCGGGCCGCACCATCATGACCACTCAGCCCAAATTCGTGCCTGGAGAGGGCGCGGCGGAGGTACGGATAGATCCCCATGTATCGGCTCGGGTACGGATGGTTGATTCGGTAGGCTATTTAATCCCCGGCGCGCTGGGGACCCAGGAGGGAGAGGCGGCCCGTATGGTATCCACGCCCTGGTCGGCAGAGGATATGCCCTTTGAACAGGCGGCTGCCCTGGGAACGCGGAAGGTGATCACGGATCATGCCACTGTAGGAATCGTGGTGACCACGGACGGTACGGTGGCGGACCTGCCCCGGAGCAATTACGTGCAGGCGGAGGAACAGGTGATCCGCCAATTGAAGGCAATCAATAAACCTTTTACAGTGGTGCTCAATTCCGCTCATTCCGAAAGCAGCGAAGCGGAAGGTCTGCGGGCTGCGCTGGAAAGCAAATATGATGTACCGGTTACGCTGCTGAATGTGAAGGAAATGCGGCAGGCGGATATCCAGCGGCTGCTGTCCGGGCTTCTGCTGGAATTTCCTCTGCG
>JAFXMP010000089.1 GCA_017530275.1 Clostridia bacterium
GCGCTTGGGGATTCGTCAAAAAGTTAGAAGAAATATCAGCAAAATATCCGGATGGGCAATTACAGGAAGAGCCGCGGTTCATATTAACCGGGGAGATTATTCCGGAATCGTTGCGCGGGGACAGCAAGGCTGATAGTCAAATGCGGAGAAGATTATAATGAAGCCAATATAAGTAAAATGGGAAGCACTGATACCGTCTTTGGCTCTGTGCGCTTTATCACACCGCCAAACAGCATCAGTGCTTCCGAAAACAGTTTTTCAGGATTACAAGAGACTGTCAAGGAAAAATAAGCCTTCAAGCCGCCGTAAGAAGGGAATGTATCTTTGGCAATCAACAGAAAATGATTGAACGCATTGCATACGAGGACGACATGCATCAGCTATGTCATTCTGAGCCAGCGAACGTCAGTGGAGCGCCAGCGAAGAATCTCAAAGCAACGGCATAAACCATGCGGCATATACCCCGGCAATGAGATTCTTCGCTCGCGCCCATCCGTAGAGGGCGCGGCTCAGAATGACAGGAGGGCGCTCCGCTGGCATGAAAGCAGGAGGGCGTTCCGCTGGTTCAGAATGACAGGAAGGCGCTCCGCTGGCACGAAAAACAGGAAGGCGCTCCGCTGGTTCTGAATGACATAGCCCCAGCATATCATGACTTCGCATCACGGAACGATAGCAGAATGACAGCGTTCGCTTGCGCCCGCGAAGGCAGGCAGGGTCTCCCTCGCCAATCTTTAGCCCTGCTTCTCGATCGCCTTGATGCGCTGGCTGAGGGTGGGGTGGGAATACTCCAGCTTCACCAGCAGGGGCGAAGGCGCCAGGGCGGAAAAATTCTGGCGGGCGAGCTTTTTCAGGGCCGAAATCAGCGCGGGGCCGTAGCCTTCCCGGACGGCCTGCTGATCCGCCCGGTATTCCGCGCGGCGGGACAGGGCGTTGACGGCAAGGCCGAACAGCGGCTGCACCAGCGCGAATTCCACGCTCATGATGAGGATCATGGCAAAGCCGTAATTGACCCCGGAAAACCCGAAGGGCGCAAAGATTTCCGCCGAGCGGAGCGTCAGCCAGGCCAGCACGCCCAATACCGCCATCTGCGCGAAGGACATCAGCTGGTTTTTCAGCGTGTCCTTATGCAGGCCGTGGCCCAATTCATGCGCGAACACGGCGCAGATTTCGTCCGGGGTGGAGGCTTTCAGCAGGGTATCGTAGAGCACGATGGTTTTCATCTTGCCAAAGCCGGAAAAATAAGCGTTGGATTTGGTGGAGCGGCGGGACGCGTCCATCACCTGGATCTCCCGCGCCCGATAGCCGTTCTTTTCGAGCAGGGCGGTCAGCTTTTCTTTGAGTTCCCCGTCCTCCAGCGGCGTAAATTTATTGAAGATCTTGCTCAAATGCGGGTACAGGAACGCAATGAACAGCACGATCAGCGTCATGAGCACCGCGAACGCCAGGATCATCCAATCGCCAAGCGCCTTATGCACCCACATCAGCAGGCTGCCCACCACGATCAGGATGACGAGCTGAATCAGGAAGCTTTTCGCCTGATCCAGCCAGAAGGTCTTCTTCGTGGAGCGGTTGAAGCCGTACTTTTCCTCGATCTTCATGGTGTCCCAATAGGAAACGGGCAGCAAAAGAAGCGAAGTGAGCGCCGAGAGGAGCAGCACGCCCGCCATCTGCCAAAACGGCGTATCCGGAAACAGGGCGGCGAACGAAGCGTACAGGTTCAGCGCGATCAGCAGAAAGTCGATCACGAAGGCCGCCGTCTTTTCGATCATGCTCAGGCGGCATTTTTCCCCATGGTACCGCCGCCAGGTGCGGTAGGTATCGCGGTCGTAGACGTCGATCACGTTGGGCGGCACGGGGTTGTTTTCGGACCTTTTTTCGATCCATTTCAAAAACATCCCGTACAGGTACACCAGCGTCAAGATCAAAAGGGCCCATCCTTTGAAATCCATCTGTGCTTCCTCCTTTGCTTCTTTTGTAGTATAGCCCAGTTTTTCCTATCTTGCAAGCGCCGTTATGGCAAAGCCTTCAGGAAGCCCCGGCGGATCTCCTCCAGCCGCGCGTAATCCATGGCGTCGATATAGTATCTCTCCAGCGCGTCATGCTTTTCCTTGGCCTGGGAGAGCGCCTCCACCGCCTGGGTTTTGAGCAGCTCGCAGGCCGCCCGGTCAAAGGCCAGGCGCGCGCTGTGCCGCCGGAGCGCCCCGGCGTCCAGCGAAACGGACAGCACCCGCGCGTCCAGGAGCACCGCGGAGGTGAACGTGCCGCAGCCTGCCGATACGTGGGAAAGCTTTCCCGCGTCCAGGGGATCGTGATACGCGCTTCTTTTCAGGCCGCGCTGGCCCGCTTCCTCCCACACCGGGCGGAGCAGCGCGTCCGCGTCAAAGCCCCAGGGCGCCTCCAGGCAAACCACGCGTTCGTTTTCCAGCGCATCCGTATACTGCGAAACGCCCTTCCAGGTGATGGCCTGCAGGAAGGCGTGGCTGTCCGTGCCCGGCGCGCCGCAGGGGATCAGGGCCTTCATTTCCTGCCGGAGCAGCCGCCTTTCCTTTTCGGACAAGGCCGTTTCGTACGCCGCCCCCGCGTCCTCCCGAACGGACAGGGCGGCGCGCAGATACCGGTACGCCTGGGCGTAGCATAAGGAAATCTCCCCTGTCAGCGCGGCGATTTCCTCCTTCTGGCTTGAAAGCTGCTTTTCCTCCAGGCAAACGCCCAGGTTCAAGATGCCGTCCCCGGCCCCGGGCAGGGCGGGATCGACGATGTGCGGGGCCGTGCCGTCCATGACGAGGAAGCCGCGGCCCGGCACGAACACCGCGTCCAGGCTGTCCGGATCGCCGGAGCAGAAATAATAGTCGACCTCCATGCCAAGACGCTCATAATGCCTGCCCACGTCCCGCATCAGCGTGCTTTTTCCCACGCCCGGGCCCCCCTTGAGGATCACCGTTCTGTCCGCCTGAAGCCGCAAATTCTGGAAAAAGCCCACAAACCCATTCGCCGTATTGCTGCCGGGAAACAAACGCCGCACGCACGCCATACGCGCCACCGCCTTTCTGATCGGATTACAGCACGTTATGCCCGGCGGCGGCAAAAAAGAACCCCGGACTGCGCGACGGCGCCCGGGCAAAGCAAAAACGGGAGCGATCCCCCGCCGAAAAATTTTATAAGCTCCCTTTGAAGGCGTTTTGGATCATATTCTCCAACTGCGGCTTTCCTTCATTCTCGCGAATCCTTCTGGCGCTGACGATCAGGCGTTCATTGTCGTCGCCGTCGCAGGTGACAAGCAGCAGCAGCTGATCGTCCGCTTGGATATCAAGGTTCACCTTAAAAAACGAATACTTCCGGATTCGTTCAATGGCTTCCTCGCGTTCCCGAACGGACATCTGCGACAGCTCCCGGATGTTGATATAATTCTCCATCCCCGGAACGATGCTGATTTTGGAGGCGGCAAAAACGATGTATTCCCCGTCTTCATGCATCGTATCGAACGTTATGAAGGGGTTGTTTTTATAATATGAAACGTTTTCATATTTCCTCAGGCTGCCGAACATGTCTCCGTTTTTCATGTTGTGCCCGTAGATGATATAGGTATAGGGCCGCACGCTCAAATCGCAGTTTTCGTCCAGAAAAAGAGCGCCGTTTACATTATGATACCCGAGGGAATCTCTTCTCAGATAATATTCATTATCGCGCTTGACCACCGCCTGGTCCAGCATATCAACGATGGTAAGCCAGCCGATAATGTCTTTATTCTGCCTGCGGAGCTTTTCAAAGCGGCTGTAGATGATCCCGTATCGGTTCAGCGGATAAGACTGTGCCGGCAGATACGCTTCCTCCTCCTCCGCGGCGTCTTTGTTGTTTTCCGCCGCAATGCTGTCGTACAGCATCGCGATCAGCGATCGGGCAGGGCCGGGCTCCTGCGCGTCATCGCTTGCAAAGGATGCGGCGGCGGTTTCCAAAGCAGCGGCTCCTTCTCCTTCCGGGCCCGATGCGTCCGCGTCCGCATAATAGAGGGCCCTCAGATCGTTCGCGCTGTTCCTTTGCGATATTTCATCCGCAGCATAGCGAAATACCTTGATCGACGAGATCGCAAGAAGGATCAGGCAGATCCCGGCTGCCGCCGCGATCAGCGGCTTTTTTAGGAAGGGTTTGGAAAGCCGCACATGGTATCTCCGCTTTGCCCTATGCTTTCGCTTCATCTTTCGCTCCGTTGTCAGCGCGGTCGGCCGTCCGAAGAAAAAAACCGCGGATTTCATCCTTCATGCTTTCGTATCCCGCCCGGTCCGGCAACGGAACAAAAACCGCTGCGTCTGCCGTCTGCGCGCGCTCTTTGCATCCCAAAAGGCGGCGGGACCGAAAGGGATGATCTACAAAATAACATTATGCTTGAATGGAACAGCGATAACAATGAAATTATTGTTGTAATTCTATTAATTTTCAATTCCATAATGTTTCTTATCTATTACAATAATGAACAAATTGTTAAATATATTTTTTCTGTTGAAACATTCATGCGCGGTGCATATAATGTTACGAGAACAAATTTTTTGGTTTCCTATATCTTCCAGCAGAACCATTCGTGAAGCAGGCATCCATGGACGGAACGCAGGAGGATCACGCCAACCTAAAAAGGTTTTGTTCCGGCAATACGGAGAAGAGAGATCGAAAAGACAGCAAAGGCGTCTTCTTCGTTTTCTCTTTTGCTCACGCGCAAATACAAATGAGAAAGGCGGCATGTACATGACCTTCAAGAAGAGGCTGCTATCCCTGATAATGGCGTTCGCCATCCTTATCAACCTCGGGCTGGGGCTGCCGGCGGGCGCGCTCGCCGAAAAAACGGTCCGAAAAGCCGATATATACTTCGTTCTTGATTCCACCGGGTCCATGTCAAGCTATATCTCCTCCGTCGTGCGCAACCTTTCCGTGTTTATCACCCGGCTCACAGAAAACAACATTGATTTACGAATGTGCCTGATCGATTACCGGGACGTGACCACCGATTCCGTCCCGCTGACGATCCACACCTTCGACGGCGGATACTGGACGTCTTCCGAAGCCGCGATCAAGGCCGAGATTCAGTCGATCCGGATCACGGGCGGCGGGGACGAGGATGAAACGCCGACGGACGCTTTGATGAAGATCCCGGCGGGAAGGACGGACGCGAGCAAATTTGTGTTCCTGCTGACGGACGCGAACTATAAGCGCGCCGACGGCAGGCTGATCCCCTCGATGGAGGCTGTGATCGCCAAATTCAAAGCCGAGAACGTTTCCGCTTCCGTCGTCAGCAAGATGCGCTATGAAGGCGATTACAGATCGCTGTATCAGGGCACCAACGGGATCTTCATCGATATCAACAGCGCGGACTACAGCGAACTGATGCTGCAGATCGCGGACTGGATCGAAGACAGCGCGCTTGAATTGATTCATGGAGAATTCAATTATCTGAGCTTCTCCGGCACGAAGGACGCGTCCACAGACTTTTATTACAGCGACGCTTACTTCTATGAGGATTCCACCTATTATAACAACCATCTGGCCACCATGTCCCTGGATCTTGCCTTGTCCATTTCCAGCACGCTGGGCAAATCGGTGAAAACCCTGCAAACGAGCGAATGGAAGAACAAAACGAAGAATATTGAAGCGCTGTTTGAAACCATCGGCTTCGAGCGCTTCAAGCGGTGCGACGAGCTGTATGCCGAGCCCGACGTGAACACCATCGGCGTCGTTGCCGCCAGCAAAAAAATCGAATTGAAGAAGAAAACCGGCGAAAGCGATACGTCGACCCTGATCGCGCTCGTCGTCAGAGGCACGGGCTACTATAACGAATGGGGCGGCAACTTTAACGTCGGTTCCTCCGGCACGCATACCGGCTTCACGATCTGCCGCGACAAGGTGCTGTCCTTCCTGAAGCAGTACATCCAGGAGAACGGCATTTCCGGGCGTATCAAGCTGTGGATCACAGGCTACAGCCGCGCGGGCGCAACGACCAATATGGTGGCCGGCGCATTGGATTCCCAAATGAGGAGCGGGGTGCTGACCGGGAGCGACGCCAACTATCTGCCCTCCGGCGTTACCCTGGCGTTCAACGAATTGTACGCCTATCCCTTTGAGCCGCCCATGGGGATCACCAAAAGCATGGCCAGCAATTATTCCAATATCCACAATAACGTCAATATTTATGATCCCGTTCCGAAGGTCGCCATGGAGGCCTGGGGCTTCTCCCGCTACAATAAAGACGGCGGAAGCAGCAACAACGTGCTGCCCAACCTGTCCTCCAAGAATTACGCGAGCGCGCTGAAAGCCATGAAAACGCAGTACTCGCAGATCCTGAGCGGGCAGCCCTCCGGCGCAACGGAAGGAAAAGAATACAATATTTCCGAATACGCGTATTCCGCGTACATCAAAGCAGAATACAATATCCTGTTGGGTCTTCAGCTCTCCATCGACGGCCGGATCAACAAATCATTGACCGTCGATAAACTGCTCTACACATTGCTGAATGATGATTTCGCCGGGACGATCGGCAGCCGAAGCAATTATGTTTCAGATTATCAGAGCGCAATTATTCCCGTCCTTGCGGACGGTCTGGGGTTAAAATACGACGGTGATTTTGAAGCATACCTGGATCAGCTGATTTCGTTGTTCAAAGAAATTTTAACCGGCGAAAACCTCGTCTATATCTATTCTCCCCTGCTGAATCCCACCCTTAAGTTTGACAAACGGGTGGAAACCGTCGACAAGCGCATGAATGAGGTCATCGAGAAAGCCGTCAACGCCGATATGGACCGAACGGTCGATTCCGCGCATCTCCTGGCCCTGGCGGAAGCGATGATCCCGCTGATCGCGGAGATATTCGTCTCCGACCCGGACGGCTGCCTGAGCGCCATCTATACATTCAAGAACAGCAACGTTGCGCAGGCCCATTTCCCCGAGGTCACGCTTGCCTGGCTGCGCTCTCAGGACTCCTTCTACACCGAAAGCCCGATCAACGTCCTGTTCCCGAACATTCTGCGCATCCTGCGCATCAATTGCCCGGTCAATGTGATGGTGTACGATTCGGACGGCAGAACCGTGGCGGAGATCATCGACAATAAACCGACAAGCATCGAGTATGTCGGCTGCGATATCAACGAAAACGATGAAATGGTCATCACCCTGCCGGCCGATGAAACCTACCGCGTGGAAATCACCCCCACGGATGACGGCACCATGAACTTCGCGGTGGAAGAATACAATGAATTATACGGCGATTATTCAAGGCTGCTGAACTACTACTCGGTTCCCATTGAGGAAGGCAATAAGCTTTACGCGGATATTCCCGCCATCAGCGAAACCGACTGCGCGGACGCGCACAAGGCTTCCACCGCAAATTACAGGCTGACGCAGGAGAACGGGGAAGTCATCGCGCCGAGCCAGGAGATCAAGACCCCCACGGACGCGGGCCAGTACGAGGTCGCGGTTGCCGCCAACAATGCCGGCGGTCTCGCGCTGGGCGGCGGAAGGTTCGTCAGCGGCAGCTTCTGCAAGATCACGGCCGTTCCCATGCAGGAAGGTTCCTTCCTGGGCTGGTACGAAGGCGATAAGCTCATCAGCAAAGAGCTTTCGTATCGCTTCCCCGTCACCGGCGATCGTTCCATCGTGGCAAAATTTGTCCAGCCGCAGATGGTCAAGCTGGAAACCAAAGCGACGGAGGGCGGCTTCATCTTCGACTGGAGCAGCGATTATCCCGCCGGAACGACGCTGAAGCTGCACGCCGAGCCCGATCCCGGCTATAAATTTACGGGCTGGGCCGTGGAAAAAGGCAGCGTCTCCTCTGATCTGTCGGCGGCGGACGCCTATTTCACGGTTCAGGAAGATACCGTCCTCAAAGCGATCTTCGTCAGCGAAAGCGCCGTTTCCTACAGCTTTACCGCCGGGGAAGGAAGCAGCTGGACGAAGGGATCCAAAGAAGGCTTGAGCTTTACCGTGGATGGCGCTTCCGATTTGTTTGATTCCATCCTCGTGGATAATAAGGTCGTTGCGGCGAACCAGTATACGGTGGAAGGGCCGAAGGTCAAGATTCAGCTGAAGCCCGCTTTCCTGGAAACGCTGTCGGTGGGCACGCACACGATCAAGGTCCGGATGAAGAACGGCGAATGCTCCACGAATTTCAGCATCGTGGACAATGTTCCGCATACCGGGGATGACGCGCACATCGCGGAATGGGGCGCGTTCGGCCTTGGCATGCTCCTCGTTCTCACCGTCATCGTGATCAAGGTACGGAAAAAGGAAGCCGCAAAATAAGCGGATGAACAAAAAAGCGGCGCGGCAGGCGCTTTCAGGAAGCGTCTGTCGGCCGTAAAGCAAGCAATTCCGGGCAAGCCAGCCCGGAATTGTTTGTTTATTGCAATGCGTTTTCCCTTTCCGCAAGCGGCTGGGCGGGCAGGGGCAGATCGCTCACGCGGCTCAGGCGGCTGATGGAGACCTCATAGGCCATGCGGTTCATGACGGCGCCATCCGGCATTTGCTTTTGATATTCCCTGCTCTGGAACCGGCCCTGCACCTCCAGATGATCCCCCACCCGCAATTGCGATGCGTACCGGGCCGTTCTGCCCCAGGCGATGCAGGGGATATAATCGCTTTTCCCAAACGCGCGGTTGACGGCAAGCATGAGATCGGAAATCTCCCGGCCAAAGGGTGTCGTACGGAAAGCCGGAGGCTTGCAGATCGCCCCGGTCAAATGGATCATGTTCGGGTTTTCATCCTCGTCGGGCGCAAGCAGGCGCTGTGCGAAAGCCGTTAGGAGCAGCCTTCCCGCGCCGCCCAACACCTTGTTATACGAGCGAAGCTGGCCCTGGATGGCCACGCGCACGCCCGGCACGATCTGGCTGTTCATGAGGCGCTCCGACACCGTGACGGGCAGCACGTCCTGCGTGCCGGACAGGCGCGGCACCCGCAGGTCCATCCGGTAAAAATGCTCGCCGAATACCTCGTGATCCATGACCGGCGCGCTGTCGATCACGCCGCATAAGGTCAGCTGATTGTTTTCCGATTCCATGTTCGTTTCACACCTCCGGTACTGTTGTAGACGCGGGACGCATGCGCCCCTGCGCGTCGATGGTGGTTTCTCCCTGAAGCAGGAGCTGGGAGATGGGCACGATGGTGAACCCCTGCTCCTGATAGCTTTTGAGGATCGTGGGCAGCGCGTCCACGATGTATTCGGAATCGTTATGGAAAAGGATGATGTCCCCGCTTTTTACGTTCTTTGTGGCGCGCTCGATCAAGGGCTTCACGCCTTGGTTCTTCCAATCCAGGGAATCCACGCTCCACTGCACCGGGATGAGGCCGGCCTGCCGCGCGATGAGCACCACGTCGTTGTTGTAATCTCCGTACGGCGGGCGGAACAGCGTCGGGCGGACCCCCGTGATCTTTTCCGCGTTATCGCTCATGACGGTCAGCTCCGCCCGGATCCTGTCCCGGCTCAGGGCGGTCATTTTGGGATGCGTGGTGGAATGATTGCCGATGTCGTGGCCCCGGCTGACCACCTCCCGCGCCAGGTCGGGATAGCGCTGGGTCCAGATATCTACCATAAAGAACGTTGTCTTGACCCCGAATTCATCCAGGATATCCAGGATCTTTTCCGTTTTGTCGCCGCCCCAGGCCGCGTCAAAGC
>JAFXMP010000007.1 GCA_017530275.1 Clostridia bacterium
AGCCCAGCGGCTGATCGGTTTTGTGCCGGACGGAAACGACCTGTATGACCGCCTGACCGGCATGGAATACCTGAACTTCATGGCGGACGTGTACCAGGTGAGCGCGGCCCAGCGCAAGGCGCACATCGAAAAATACCTGGATATCTTCTCCCTGGAGGACGCCATCAACAACCAGGTGCGCTCCTATTCCAAGGGCATGAAGCAGAAGTTAGTGGTGATCGGCGCGCTGATCCACAATCCCCCGGTATGGATTCTGGACGAACCCCTGGGCGGCCTGGACCCCCGGGCGGCGCACCTGCTGAAAGAAGAAATGCAGCGCCACTGCGAGGCGGGCAACACCGTGTTTTTCTCCACCCACGTGCTGGAGGTGGCGGAAAAGCTGTGCACCCGCATCGGCCTCATCAACCACGGCAAGCTGATCGAGCAGGGCACCCTGGAAGAGCTGCGCTCCGGTGAAGTGGGCGCGTCCCTGGAAGAGCTGTTCTTAGAGCTGACCGACGATGGAGGCGAAACGGCATGACAGGCTTTTTCCCGCTGCTGCGGCTGCAGCTGCTGTCCCGGTACGCTGATTTGAAGCCCCGGAACCTGAAAACCCAGTTTCGGGAAAAGAAAGGCCGCACCATCGGCATGTTCATCGGCATCCTGGTGGCGGTGGTTTACCTGGGCGGCTTTCTGATCTTCCTGGAAAGCGGCATTCTGGACTACCTGATGAAAATGGGTATGCCGGACCTACTTTTGAGCATGGCCATCACCATGTCCATGCTGGGCACGCTGATCATTTCCTTCTTCTTTATCATGAGCTCCCTGTACTTCGGCCGGGACGCGGCTCATATCGCTTCCCTGCCGGTGAAATCCCGCACGGTGCTTTCCGCGAAGCTCACCCAGGTATGGATCAGTGAGGTGGGCTACAGCCTGGTGTTCATCCTGCCCGCCGCTATCCTGTACGGCATCCGGGTGGGAGCCGATCCCCTGCTGTACCTGCGGGCCCTGCTGGCCGCCTTAGGCGCGCCCATCCTGCCCATCGTGGCGGTTGCCTTCGTGTCCACCCTGCTGATCCGCCTTTCCGGCCTGTGGAAGCACCGGGACATGATCGCCACCGTCAGCGGCATCATTTTCATCGGAGCGTACATGTTCCTGGCCTTCAACATGGGCAGCATCTCCGGCAGCGGCGATATGGAAGACTTCGTAGCCTCCTTCCTGGGAAGCAACATGGCCCGGGTGGACGCCCTGACCCGCGCCTTTCCTCCCGCCGCCTGGGCGGCGAAAGGGGCGCTTGGCGACTGGGGCTCCCTGCTGCTGTTCCTGGCGGTAAGCGCCGCCGCTGCGGCCATCGCCGTTTGGGCCATCGGCTTCTGGTATCGGAATTTGAGCCTGCTCCAGGGCGAAACCCCCGCCGTCAGGAAAAAGGGCGGTGTGAAAAGCGCTTCCTTCTCCGGCGGCAGCGCCTTCAAGGCCCTGTGCCTGCGGGAAGTCAAGCAGATCCTGCGGGTGCCCGCTTACGCCACCAACAGCCTGCCCACGTCCCTGATGCCCGCGTTCATGGTGGGCATGATGTACTTCGCTTTCAGCCGCGCCGGCGCGGAGGGCGAAAGCCTGGATATGATGCTGGGCACCATCAACGCCGACCTGCTTCTGCCCATCCTCACCGCCGTGATGGCCTACATGTCCGGCATGAATCCCGCCCTTTCCACCTCCGTATCCCGTGAGGGCAAGGGCCACGATTTTCTCACCGCCCTGCCGGTCTCCTCCCGCACCATGGTGCTGTCCAAGCTGGCGGTGGGCTATGTGATGTCCCTGGCGGGCGTGGTGCTGGCCTCCGCAGCCCTGGCTATCCTGCTGCCCAAGTTTGCTCTGTACGCCGGTCTGGCCTTCGTGCTCTGCGCCCTGTACACCTACATGACCGCCTGTCTGGTGCTGGCCCGGGACGTAAAGCATCCCAAGCTTGACTGGGTCACCGAGCAGGAAGCCATGAAGCAAAACTTCGGCGCGGCCATCGGCATGTTCATGGGCTGGGGCATCCTGATCGCCCTGGCGGGCCTCACCTACCTGCTGTTCACCTGGGGGATTACGCTGATTCCCTACTTCCTCATCATGGCCGCGCTGCTCACCGGCGGCTGCATCCTCACCCACATCCTGCTCATGCGCACTGCGGATAAGTACTACTGCCAAGGGTAATATCAAAAGGATTCACTCAAAGCATCAAAAATGTGGAGGGCTGAACGCGGCGTTTTCCATAGTTTCATTTTTCCCTATGGTACAGGGGGAAATGAAGATCAAACGGAAAACTCCGCGCCTTGCCCTCCACGTTTTTTCGTTTTCAGGTTATGCGCCGTACCGGGCGATGGCTTCGCTCATAGCGGAAAAATGGGCTTCCATTTCTTCCGTCAGTTTCAGCATTTTGCGGGTCCTGTCCAGATTCTGGCTGGGGCGGCTGATGCGGAAATAATGGTCCCCCTCTAAGTAGTCCGTCAGGAACCGGATGCCCGTTTCCAGGGTAATCACCCGGGCGCCCCAGGGCAGCGTTTCCTTTTCCAGGGGCGTCAGGGCCGCCCCGGCAGCGTCCAGATAGCCCCGCAGATAGGTTTCGTATTTTTCCATGTTCAGGTGCACCTTGCTCACGTCCGGCTCGTCCTCCGGGCAGTCGTTGGCCCCGTAACGGATGGCGTCGCCGAAGTCCCAGGCCGCCAGGCCGGGCATCACCGTGTCCAGGTCGATCACGCATACGCCCTTGCGGGTTTTGCTGTCCAAAAGCACGTTATTCAGCTTGGTATCGTTGTGGGTCACCCGCAGGGGCAGCTTGCCTTCCCAAAGCAGATTCATGAGGAAGGCACAGTCCTGCTTCCGCGCCCGGATAAAGTCGATTTCCGTCTGGACTGAGGCTGCACGTCCCGCCCGGTCCTCCTGTACAGCTCGTTCAAAGGCTTCATAGCGGCTCACCGTGTTATGGAAATTCGGAATGGTTTCATGCAGGGTCCCGGCGGGATAATCCGCCAGCTGATTCTGGAAATTGCCGAAAGCCACGGCGCTTTCGTAAAAATCGCTGGGCTGTTCCACCTGCTGGAGGCAAATGGTGTCCGTAACGAAAATGTACACGCGCCAGCAGGAATCATCTTCTCCATGATACCAGGAGCGGCCGTCCCGGGTGGGGATCACGGTCATGGCCCCCCGTTCCACGTCTCCCCCCGTGCGCTTCAAGTATTCCCGCAGGTATTCGGTGACGCGCACGATGTTGTCCATCAGCCCGTCCGGATCCTTGAAAATGCCGGTGTTCACCTTTTGCAGGATATACGCTTTTTCCGTGCCATCCGGCTGTAACACGATCACCTGGTAAGTTTCATTGATGTGCCCCATGCCGTAGCGGGACACATCCTGCACTTCCCCGCCCCAATCATACGCGGCCAGCACCGCCGGGGAAGCGAATTCCGTTGCTTTCATCACTTGCTCACTTCTTTCTTTCAATGTTCCTCTTCATTATACCTTTCTATGCATCATTTGTCATTCTTTTTTAGTGCAAAAAAAGAGAAAAGCGGCAAATTTACATGCCGCTGATCACTTTGAAACCCCGATCATGAGGCAATAAAGGAATTTCCTCGATTTGCGTATGCTCGATGTGGATATGGGGCTGGCTTTTGAGCTGCAATACCAGCTTGCGGATGCGGCTGACGCCGCCTTGGGCTTCCAGGAGCACGCGCCCGTCGGGCAGGTTACGCACCCAGCCGGTCAAATACAGGTCCCGAGCCAGATAATACGCCGTGTAGCGGAAACCCACGTGCTGCACCTTGCCGGAAAAAATGATCCGCCATCTCGCCTGCGTTCCTTCCACGGGGTTCCTCCATAAATAGTTACACCCGAGGCATTTACCTCGGGCTGTTATGCCGCTTGAAACAAGAATACCTTTACGGCTTTCTTGGAAGGGGGCTGGGGGGAAACCGTTCTTTGGTCCAAAGAACGGTTTCCCTCCAGATTTATCCAGATCAAAGGGTATTTTCGTCGCTCATCAGATCGGCCAGCAGCTTTTCCTTGACCGCGCTCACATTGGTTTCCCGGATCTTCTGCCGCAAGGGCAGCACGGAACGGGGAGACACGGAAAGCTCGTCGATGCCGATGGACAGGAAGGCTTCGGTCAGTTCCAGGTCAGCACCCAGTTCGCCGCAGATACCCACCCAAACGCCGTTCTTGTGGGCGTTGTCGCACACCATTTTCAGCGCCCGGAGCACGGCGGGATGATGGGGATTGTAGAACCGGCCCAGGTCGGCGTTCTGCCGGTCGCAGGCCAGGGTATACTGGGTCAGGTCGTTGGTGCCGCAGGAGAAGAAGTCCACCACCTTGGCAAGCCTATCGCTCATGAGCACAGCGGCGGGAGTTTCGATCATGATGCCGATTTCCACGTCGTCGGAGAAGGGGATGCCCTCGGCAGTCAGTTCCTTCTTCACCTGCTCGCACATTTTCCTGGCTTCCTTCACTTCCCACACGCTGGTGACCATGGGGAACATGATGCCCAGCTTGCCAAAAGCGGAGGCGCGGTAGAGGGCACGGAGCTGGGTGTGGAAGATTTCGGGCCGGTTCAGGCAGATGCGCAGGGCGCGGTTGCCCAGGGCCGGGTTTTCTTCCTTGGGCATATCAAAGTAAGCGATCTGCTTGTCCGCGCCGATGTCCAGGGTGCGGATCACCACTTCTTTGCCGCCCATATCGGAGAGGGCCTTTTTGTAGGCTTCAAACTGATAATCCTCGGTGGGATAATCGTCGCAGTTCAGGTACAGGAATTCGCTGCGGAACAGGCCCACGCCGCCCGCGTCGTTGCTGAGGACGGCGGGCACGTCGTCGGGGGAGCCGATATTGCAGAACACCTTGATTTTTTGGCCGTCCAGGGTCTCGTTGGGCTGGCCCTTGAGCTTTTCCAGCATTTCCCGCTGCTTGCGCTGGTCTTCCATCTTCTTGACCAGATAGGCTTTGGCGTCCTCATCCGCGTCGATGACCACGTTGCCGGTGCTGCCGTCGATGATGACCTCGCGGCCTTCGTACTCGGGCTTCAATTGGTCGCCCACGCCGATGATGGCGGGGATGCCCATGGTGCGGGCCAGGATGGCGGTGTGCGAGGAGCCGGAGCCGCCCTCGGTGACGAAGCCCAGGATCTTGCTCTTGTCCAGCTGTACGGTCTCGCTGGGGGCCAGGTCGTTCGCGGCCAGGATGACGGGCACGGGAGAGTCGATGCCGCCCTGG
>JAFXMP010000090.1 GCA_017530275.1 Clostridia bacterium
AGATTCTGATAAGGGGATAATTCCATCCTGGTTTGTCCATATTCCTTCAGCATCCTCCCACCGCCTTTCGTCCTCTCTATTCTACATCTATGTATGCGAAAAAGCCAGTCCTTTTTCAGAACTGACTTTTTCAGTGACCTTATCATACAAATCATTTTTAGGATCATGAAATGGAGTGAAAGGCAATGACAATCTCAAAAAAACTGAACGGAAACCAACTGACCATCGCCCTGGAGGGCCGCCTGGACACCACCACCGCCCCAGAGCTGGAAGCGGAACTGAAAACGTCCCTGGACAGCACGGACAGCCTGATCTTTGATTTGAGCAAACTGGACTATATTTCTTCCGCTGGGCTGCGGGTGCTGCTTTCCGCTCAAAAAAGCATGAGCAAGAAGGGTGGCATGAAGGTCACGCACATTAATGAAATCGTACAGGAAGTGTTTGAAGTGACCGGCTTTGCGGATATACTGGATATCGAATGACAATAATCAACGTATGCTTCGGACGGGGCGTTTATAAGATGAGGGGGAAAGCATCGTTGCTTTGAAAAGCGGCGACAAACAGTTTTACATATCAGATTATTGTGTTTCCAAACAGTGCAGATGGCCAAAAGGCTATCTGCATTTTCATTATCGACAAATTACTACAGTACCCTGATATGCATATTCCATTTCATAATGTTCAAAATAAGAATATCCATAAAGAAAGAAGGGAACGCTTTTGACCGCTTTTGATTTGGCAGCCTTCAGAACGAATGATATTCGTGATTGCAATACCAATAGTCTGGTGGATTTGCAATCGATTACCATCAACCCTGCTCTGCCGGTGAAGGAAAGATTTTCTTCATTTATGGAAAAAATCAACAATCCATATTTGTTTAAAGTTGGCAGTATTGCAGTCGCTATCCGTTATGTGGGAGAAAAAACACTTTTCAATTCCCTTCTTGATTCACTTTCATTTCAATAATCGTTGCATATCAATCAACGGCGTGCTATAATTAAAACGTGAAGAATCATGGATAGCCACCGTTAATGTTTTAACGGAGGTGTATTTTATATGTCCGCTCATAATTACGGCGCTTCTGTTTATGCGCCTGAGAAAGCGCCAAAGCTGTGGCGCGCGGCGCTTTATATTCGTCTGTCCAAGGAAGATGAATTGGCCGGTGAAAGTAATTCCATCTCTTCACAGAGAGAAATCCTTCGGGAACATTTGAAACAGCATCCAGATATTGTCGAATATGATTGTTATATCGACGACGGCTGGACAGGCACGAATTTTGACCGGCCCGGTTTCAACCGCATGATGCAGGATATCTACGATGGAAATGTAAACTGTGTCATTGTGAAAGACTTGTCTCGATTTGGCAGAAATTATTCAAAAGGCGGCGAACTGCTTACCAGCGAGTTTGTAAAACTGGGCGTTCGGTTTATTTCTACGAATAATTACTATGACTCCCTATCCAGCATTGCGTCAACCGCCACGGGCTGTATTACGCTGGGCATTACCAACGTCATCAACGAGAGCGTGTCCGCTACCACATCCGCCAACGTTCGGGCGACGCTGAACATCAACAGGCAGCAAGGAAAATTTATCGGTTCTTTCGCTTGCTACGGCTACCAGAAAGACCCGGAAGATCACCACCATCTCATCATCGACGGCGAAGCGGCGCAGGTGGTTCGGATGATCTACCAGAAATTTATCGAAGGAAGAAGCATCATTGGCATTGCAAAGGATTTGAATGAATTGGGGATACCCAATCCCACGGCATATAAAGCGCTCAAATCCGCCAATTACCGCCATCCGAGCGGAAAACGAAACGATGGATTATGGTTGGACAGTTCCATCCGCCGTATCCTGACAAATGAAATGTATATCGGAAACATGGTTCAGGGGAAAAACAAAATCATCAGCTACAAAGATCAGGTCGCAAGAGCTTGTCCAAAAGAAGATTGGTATATCGTTCCAAACACGCATGAGGCAATTATCGATCCATCTGTTTTTCAGAAAGCGCAATCTCTTTTCTGCCGCCAAATCCGGCATTCTCCAGCTACGAACGAAACCTACTTGCTCAGCGGGTTGGTTCGGTGCGGGGATTGTCAGCGCATCATGAATATGAAAACAAATATTCATCCCTATGGAACTTTCCGCTATTATCGCTGCGCTACAAGGCGGAAAATGAAAGTGAGCGGCTGCTCGAACCACACCATTCGGATGGACAAATTGGAACAAGCCGTCTTTGTCTACATCCAAAGCATTGTCGCATTAGCTGTCGAAACGGATGAATTGATTCAAAAAATCAAATCATCCAACCATTCCAAAAACGAAATAACATATTTAGAAAAAACGCTTTCTTCCCAGCAATCGGAGAGGGATAAGTGTTTAGCGATGATGCTGGATCTATATCCGGATTGGAAAAGCGGTATCTTGACCAAAGAAGAGTATCTTGCATTAAAAACAAGTATGCAGGAGAAAATAGACTCCTTGAATCAGGGGATTGAAAAACTGGAGGCGAGCGTTGCTGATCTTAGAAATAATCATCAAGCGGATAACGAATTTATCTCCCATTTCAAACAATATAAGAATTTCCAATGCCTTACGCGGCCCATGGTGACTTCCCTGATCGACAGCATCGATGTTTATGAGGGAAACCGAATCCAAATCAACCTAAAATTTCAGGACGCCTACGAGCAGCTTCTCAACTACTTGGCGGCAAATGCAGACACCGCATAAAAAATATGGTGTTCTCTTGACATTGGCCCCCGCCGCGGCGGATACCCTGATCCGCCATTTTCTGGATACGGGCAGGAAGCCGGAAGATTACGACCGGGTGATCACCGGCGACCTGGGTAAAGTGGGCGCGGATATCCTGCATAAGTTGATGGAGGAACGGGGCTTTCCCATCCCGGAGGGGCAATATATGGACTGCGGGCTGAGCATTTTCCAGGAAGGAGACGACGTGCACGCCGGAGGCAGTGGGTGCGGCTGCTCCGCTTCTATCCTCAGCGCAGTCATCCTGCCAAGGCTGCAAAGCGGCGAATGGCGGCGGGTGCTCTTTATGGCTACCGGTGCGCTGCTCAGCCCCACCACCAGCCAGCAGGGCGAAACCATTCCCGGTGTGGCTCATGCGGTAGTGCTGGAAGGAGGAGAGGAAGCATGATGCTGTATCTGAAAGTATTCGTCGTGGGCGGATTGCTGTGTACCATCGGTGAAACGCTGATCCTGAAAACCAAGCTTACCCCCGCCCGTATCCTGGTGCTGTATGTCACCGCCGGGGTGGTGTTGAGCGCCGCAGGGCTGTACGGGCCTCTGGTGCGCTTTGCGTCGGCGGGGGCCACCGTACCCTTGACTGGGTTTGGTCACGTGCTGGCCCAGGGAGCCATCTCCGCCGTACAGGAAACGGGGCTGCTGGGGGCGTTTACAGGCGGCGTCACCGCCGCGGCAGGCGGCATCGCAGCCGCTGTGTTCTTTGGTTTCCTGGCGGCGGTGTGCTTTAAGCCCAAGCCAAAAGATTATTGACAGCGTTCAGAGTTCAGAGTACAGAGTTCAGATTATATAGTCGGTATAACGGATACCGATTCTATAAACCATATAAATCTGAACTCTGAACTCCGAACTCTGTACTCTTTTATTATGTACGCCGAACTCTGAACTTTTTGCGTTCACTCGTTCAGCGAAAGTCCGGCCCTTTCCATTGCCATCACCACCACGGGGATCAGCACCAAATGCAGCACAATGCCGGGGATGGCGTTGGTGACGGCACCGGCCAGGAACAGGGCGGGGGTGAATTCAGTGTGGACCAGCCCGGACAGGATCATCTGTACGCCTCCCCAAACCAAGCGGCCCGCGATCATGGCGATCACCAGGACGAAATAGACCTTGCCCTTCCTCTTGGGCAGCGCTTTGTAAAGCCATCCCGAAACCGCGCCGTAGACAGCCAGCTCAAAAGCCATGGCCACGGAGGAGGGAAACAGAGCGGGCATGCCGAACAGCACGGACCGCAGCGGCGGGGCGATAAAGCCTATGGCTAAGCCCCAGGGCCAGCCGCAAAGAAAGCCGCACAGCAGAACGGGAATGTGCATGGGGCACAGCATTTTTCCGATTTCGGGGATCTGTCCCGTAATGAAAGGCAATGCCAGCGCAATGCCCAAATACATGGCCGCATAGGTCATTTTCCGCGTCTGACGGGACGAAAGTCCCTTTTTTGTTTTCATCATTTATCCTTTCCAATTAAAGATCACTCAAGCTGAAATAATAGATTCCTTCCCCTGCCATGCCCGTTGCTTCCCCCATCAGCATGTTCAGCGCCTGGGCCACGTCTACATCCGCGTAAACGTTGGGATTAGCTGTTTTGGCAATCAGCAGCCCGGCGGCTAAACGCAGGTGAGGCGCTTCCAGCATATCCTGGGCGATCAGCACAACCCGCCGGTTTTTTACGGCGTCCATATCCTGCCAGCCGGGCCGGGAGATCAGCGATTGCAGTTCCTCCGCCGCGCGGCCCGCGTTCAGCACGCTTCTCGGAACGATTTTCACGATGATTCCCGGGTTTTTCCGACACACCCAGCCGTCGTCCACCTTCAAATTTTCCAGAAGCAGGCGAGCGGATACATCATACGCCCCCGCGTCCAGGATCAACTGATGTTCATCGGAAGTCCGGTAGACGGTCACATGATCCTCCGCTGTTTCCCAGTACAGGTTCAGCCGCTTGCAGGCGTACAGGGATTCGGAGCGTTCTTTGAGCAATACCGTATAATATCGGAATGCGCTGTCGGCCATTTCCGCGTCCGTCGCCGTACCCATTCGTTCCGATTCCTGGACCGCCACGGTCTGCCGGGCCGTTTCTTCCGCGTCGGCGTTCAGCCGGGCGGCGGGCATGCCGGCATAAACCGCGGTGGATGCGCCTTCGCCCTCCCCCGGGCCGTGGAGCAAGCGGTCCGTCCCCGCAATGATTTCCACGGCGGCGTTTTCATCGAATTCTTTCTGCCTTGCTTCAGGGTTTTCCCGGGTGTGGTCCGGGTCTTCCCCGGGTTCCGCTTCCGGCTTTCCGTTTCCGCTGTCTTCCCCGGATGCTTCTATCCTTTCAGCATTGGAAAATTCCGTGCCGGTGATCCTCGCCCGGCAGCCAGTGAGCAAAAAAAGAGAAAGCAAAAGTGAAAAAAGCAGGATCCTCCGATATTCTTTCATTCGTGCAGGCATTTTCCGTACCTCAGCCGCAGTTTTTCTTTCCAATCCGCTTCCTCAAAGAAAATCCTCTCCGTTTCCGCTAAAAGCAGCCGCGTTTCTTCCCGCTGGGCTTCCGTCATGGGATGATTGCTGTAAGCGGCTTCCTCAAACAGGCAGGCACAGGCGGCGAACTGTTGTTTGTAGTCGTCAGGCAGGCGGTCCTGCCAGGTATCCGGCCACTGGCGGAAAGGCAGGTTCCCCCCGCCGCATCCCCCGTTTTCCAGGTATGCCGCCGCATGGCGGAACATGGCGCAGAGGGCCTCCCCCGGGTTTTCCGCCTGAAACAGCCGCCTTGCTTCCAGCGCCTTCTTTCTGTGCGCGTTAAAGTACAGGAAGGGAAGAAAAGGCAGGATCACCACAGCCGCGGAAAGCAGAAGCAGCAGCGCGATTTTGAAATAATCGATCCAGCGAGGCTGGGAAATCTGCTGTTCCTCCACGGTGAGCAGCCGGTATTCCCGAGACTTTTGCGCTTCATCCCCCCCTGTCAGCAGGGAACGGGTGTTCATATGCCGGGTTTCCATGGCGGAATCCAAGCTATCCCCCGTGAAGCTTTCTTCCTGCTGGGTCAGCAGCGCCAAACGATCCCGCACGTTTTCAGAGGCGCTCTCCGTAGCGGCGTCCACGCCGGGCCACAGTCCAGCGGTCAGCGCAGCGATCAATAAAGCGGCAGCGGTGAAGGGTAAAACGCTTTTCTTCGGCGCGGAAAACAGCGCTGCCATCAATCCCAGCAGAAAAAACAGCGCCATATTGGCCCAGGGGGACAGAGAAAGGCCAAAGTACGCTTGCCCCAGCGCAGCAAGCATCGCAGCAAGCAGCACCATGATCCTGCTTCGCAGGGCGGCGGTCAAAATCAGATAACTGCACAAAAAAGCAGCCGTCAGGACCCACGCGAAGATCAGCGGTTGATCCACCGGAACCGGGAAACGGTCATAGGCATAGGCGTTCACCTTTTCACTGGCGGCAAAAAGCCGGTTGCATAAGGCAAGAACGCTCTGCCGCGCCGGAGGAAGAAAAACCGACAGCAGGATCGAAAGGGCCATTACCGCGCCGCAAAAAAAACTGACCATTCTTCTGCCGCGCGTCATTCCTTTTTTCATGCTCTTCCCCTCACAGCTCAAGCGTCGGTACGTCATGGGAAATACGTACTACCTGAACATCGGGATTTCCATCTGCCGGATGGGGCAGCGCCAGCGTAACCTCACCGGTTTCCCGCATACTCATGGCATCCGTATCAGGCCGGGGGCTGAAAATCACCGTGTGGTCGGCCCGGAAGTCCGGAAAAGCGCGGCTGAAAGCAGTGCCAATGCTTTCTCCATTTTCATATGCTTCGGTATTCAGCAGCGTGTCCCGCATGGCAAGGCCATCCGTTTCGCCCGATATTTCAATCCACCGAAGGCTGCCCCGGTCCTGCCAGGAAACGCAGTGCATGATTCCCTCTTCCGTCAATGCCCGGCTTACCGACAGCAGCGCTTCAACGGATGCGTCCATATCCTCCGGAGCGATATCGTATCCCGCTGTTTCCAGCAGCAGAAGAACAGCGCCGGTCAATGGCCGGTCCCCCTCCCGGATCAGGATCCGATCCAACTTGCCGGACAGCTTCCAGTGAATGCGCCGGACCGGGTCCCCCGGCGCGTAATCCCGCACGCCGCTGTTTTCCATTTCCTCTGCGTTCCGCCAGGGCTGTCCAGGCAGATTATCCTGCCGGAGCATGGAAAACCGGGCGGAACGGCTGATCCTGACGGGGTAAAGCTCGGGCAGAATCAGCAGGGAAGCAGAATCCTGCGCGCCGATGGAAAAGCGTGCCAGGCCCAGCCAATCACACGCGAAAGCATCTTCCGTACTGATTGCCATCGTACCGCAATGGGCACAGTTTACGGTGAAGGCGTTTTCCCCGCCGCCTCCGATATCCCATGTACTGCTTTCGTGGGTTAAAAGATGCAGCGCCCTCACGCGGCAGCAAAGCGCGCAGCCAATCAGCGTCCAAGGTACGGAAAAGGCGCAGCGGCAAACGGCCTTACTTCCCTTGCCCACCTTTTCCGGCACATTCAGGCGGCAGGATGCTTTTTTCGCCGTCCAGGCGGCGCAGCAGACGGAAAAAGCCGGGATCAGGATGGAAGAGGCCAGGACAGCCCGGGTTCCCGTGTTGTTCTCAAAAAAGTACAGGACCGATACGGCCAGCAGCCAGCACAAATACCCCACTCTGCGCGGGATCATGGTTTTTCCCCGCGGTCCGGGTTCTTTGTGTCATACAGAAGCGCGTCCAGGACTTCCGCCGCCGTGCGGCCTTCTGCCCGCGCTTTCCGGCTGAGCACAACGCGATGAGCGCACACGTCATGAAACACGGCCTGTACGTCTGACCCCGTTACGTAATCCCGGCCCTCCATATAGGCTCTGGCCTGGCACACGCGCTGCAAATGCAGCGCACCCCGGGGGCTGACGCCCACATCGAGCCAGGGGTGGGCGCGGGAAGCAATGCATAGGCGGGTGATATAGTCTAAAACACTGTCCTTTACCGTCACCCCCAGCGCTTCCCGCTGCATGTTCAGCAGCGTTTCCCGGCTCATGACCTTTTCCACCTTTGAAAGCGGGTCCCCCATCTGTCGGGCGCGAAGCATGTCCATCTGCGCGTCGTGATCGGGATAACCTACCATCAGGCACACCATGAAACGGTCCATTTGGGCGTAGGGCAGCATTTGAGTGCCCGCCATGCCCACATGATTCTGGGTTGCGATCACAAAAAAAGGGGTTTGCAAAGGATACGTGTTTCCGTCCACGGTCACCTGCTTTTCCTCCATGGCCTCCAGCAAAGCCGACTGGGTTTTGCTGGAGGTGCGGTTGATCTCGTCCCCCAGCAGGAGGTTCGCGCCGTTTATGATGCCAGGGCGGTATACGAACGCCCCGCTTTCCTTATCATACATGGAAAAACCCACGATATCGGAAGGCAGCACGTCGGGAGTGAATTGAATGCGGCGGCAGTTCAAATCCATGGCTTTTCCCAGCGCCACAGCCAGGGTGGTTTTGCCCACCCCCGGCACATCGTCCAGCAGGATATGCCCGCCGGCGACCAACGCCGATAAAACCTTGCCGATCACATCGGATTTCCCGGCAATCACCTTTTCCAGCTCCCGCCGGACTTTTTCCAATTCATTCTGCAAACGCGCCACCCTCCCTTAGGCCGCTTATAGGCGAAAGTCCACGCAAAATGGTAAATTCTTTAGAGTTGAGAGTTCAGATTGAATAGATGATTCAATTGGAATTCCCAGCATTAAAAAAGCTATATAAATCTGAACTCTTCACGCTGTACTCTCTTCCGGTTTATCCGGTTTCCGTTTATTTGATGATAATCCGTCCCTGAGGCGCGGCGTATGCTTCGCCAACCACATTGCCCAGCTCTTCCGCAAGATAGCGCCATACCACATCCCGCACCACGGCAGTGGTGATGGTGCTGCGTTCGTTTAGCTGGGCAGCCTCCTTGAACTTATAGGAGGAATCCATGCCGTTGAAATTGGCGTTGCTGGTGATCACGGCGTAAACCGCTTCCGGGTCAAAAGCCTGGCCGTTCACTTCTGTGATGGTCACGCGGGAGAGGGACGCGGCCTTGAACCAACTGTCGCCATAGGCTTCGCCCCGGTCATACGCCTTGCCCGTGTCCACGGTATACTTGAGGCCGGAAACCTGCATGAACGCGGCGCAGGCGCTGGCGGTTTCCTCGGTATAGGGCAGGCCCTGGGAGGCCGCTTCCAGCGCTTCCAGGAGCTGCGCGCCGGTCATGTAGACCACCGCCACCTTATTGGGATAGGGCAGTACCTGAGCCAGGGTTTCGGCGTTGAATTTGCCTTCCGGGATATCAGCCCGCAGATTGCCGCCGTTCCAAAGGGCCACGATGTGGTCCGCGTCCACGTCCAAAGAAGTGATCCCGGCGGTCACGTCGTCCTCTTCAAAAGCTTCGTTGATCGCCCCGGACGCGGCGAACCAGCGCAGGGCGTCCGCCCACAGGCCGCCCAAGTTGGTTTCTCCCTTGCGGGCGGCGTTGTCCGCGCCCAGGAGCAGGCAGGAAGCGTAGGCTTCCAAGGCTTCGTCCAGCTCGATCACGTTTCCGTGGGCGTCCGTGAAGGTGGCGGCAGACGCGGCGGTCAAAACAAGGCACAGGCACAGGGTCAGCAGAGCGATTCTTTTCAGGGTTTTCATGTTCGCTTCCTCCTTTTCATCGATCCGAACACAGAAAAAGGGGCCGGAAGCCACAAGCCTTCGGCACCTTCATGATACCGTATCGTTCCGACCCAAATCATCCTTCCGGCCCGCTTCTGCGGACCCAAGACCGGCTTCAGCCGATGAAAACATCATAGCATAAATTCCTGATTCTGTCAAACAAATACCGCGCGGCTTTTGATGCGCGCCGCGCGGCATAAAATTTGGGTTTATCGTTATTTGGCCGCCTTATCCCGCTTGTTGAAGATCACGTTCACGATGATGCCCAGGATCAGGCCGACAGCGATGGAGGAAACGGTGATGTGGGTGAAGTTCAGGGTCAGGCCGCCGATGCCGGGCACTAAGATGGCCGCCACAACGAACAGGTTGCGGTTGTCGTTGAGGTCCACGGGCTGGAGCATTTTGAGACCGCTGACGGCGATGAAGCCGTAGAGCGCGATGCACACGCCGCCCACGATGCAGGAGGGAATGGAGTTGACGAAGCACACGAAGGGATCGAAGAAAGAAAGGATGATGCAGTATACCGCCGCGATGGCAATGGTGCTGATGGAGGCGTTGCCGGTGATGGCTACGCAGCCAACAGACTCGCCGTAGGTGGTGTTGGGGCAGCCGCCGAAGAAGGAACCGACGATACTGCCCACGCCGTCGCCGATCAGAGTGCGGTCCAGACCGGGGTCGGTGATCAGGTCGCGCTCAATGATGGAACCAAGGTTCTTGTGGTCGGCGATGTGTTCCGCCAGGGTGACAAAAGCCACGGGAGCGAACAGCACCAGGATGCTGATCACGTCGCCGACGGAGCCGATGGCGTTGGTGGCTTCGGGATACGCGCCGAAGATGCCGAGGAACGTGAAGCGGGGCACCTTGAAAATCTGCATGTTGTCAAAAGCGGAAAGATTCACCAGCTTGAGCATGTCGATGTTGGCGGCATTGCCGATGAAGGTGAAGATCAGGGCCACGATGTAAGCGCCCACAATACCGATGATAAAGGGGATCATCTTCATGCCCTTGCCGCCCTTGGTGGAAGCGAACACGGTGATCAGGAAAGCAATCACGCCCACCAGGATGGCGATCAGGTTATAATCGCCCGCGGCGGTGTTGTTGATGTTGTTCACCGCGCTGCCGCAAAGGGACAACCCGATCAGGGCCACGGTGGGGCCGATGACCACGGGGGGCAGCAGCTTGTTTACCCAGGCGGAACCGGTCTTTTTGATAATCAGCGCGATGATCACATACACCAGGCCCGCGAACACAGCGCCCAGGAAGATGCCCAGGAAGCCGAAGGCCACAGCGCCGCACAGGGGGCTGATAAAGGCGAAGGAAGAACCCAGGAACACGGGGCTCTTTTTCTTGGTGGCGATGAAGAGATAGAACAGCGTGCCGAAGCCCGCGCCGCACAGTGCGGCGGGCTGGCTCATGTAAACGCCGGTACCATCCACCAGGATGGGCACCAGCAGCGTAGCGGCCATGATGGCCAGCAGTTGCTGGAAAGCGTAGATCAGGTTTTTTCTGATGGGCGGTTTGTCGGCAATGTCGTAGACAAGTTTCATTGGTATCTCCCCCTGTCCATGTTTTTATATCAACGCAGAAGCGTTAATACCCAGAAAAAAAGGGCCTGCCCGTACAGAGCAGGACCCGTCAAAGGCGCTGTGCGCCTATGCGTGCAAAAGCGTTCCATCGTCTCTTGCCGGTCTCTCTGTACCGCCTTAAAGATGAACCGTGGAAAGTATAGCGGTTTTTCATGCCATTGTCAATGCGGTTTCTGTCCAATTTACGCTTTTTTTCAGCAAACCGGCAATAATTCTTCCTCTTCCACCCAAAATCTGTTATAATGGCTGTGACGCATCCTCGATCACCAATCCCAGCAGGGCGGCAAGACCCATGGCCTGCTCCCGATTTACCTTCATGCCCCGGATGGAGGGGATGTCCGTGGTAATGCCATCAATTTCGCAGGAAGTCACGTCCATACCCTTGAGGGCCGTTTCCCTGATTTCCGCCCGATTCAGGTTACAGGCGCGCAGGGTCCAATCCTGCCAGCGGAAGCGGTAAATGCCGCATTCCTTCATTACGCATTCCGAAAACAGCACGTGCTGAGCTTTGATTTCCGCAAAGCCCGCAAGATCCAGCAGGCACCCTTCAAAGCTTACGTTCATCATGGGAGACTCGCTGAACTGCGCCCCCGTCATGCGGCAGTTATGAAAGTTTACCCGTTGGAAGGTGCATTTTTCAAACCGCATGCCGCTTAAATCGCACTTTTCAAGCACGCAGTCCACGAATACCAGCCGCTCCGCCCCGCAGGGCCGGAACACACATTTTTCAAAGAAACAGCCGGAAAACTCCAGCGCCTCCCCCGGCAGCTCGGGCAGGCTGTCCCCGTAGAAACGGCAGCTTTCCACATCGGTGCCTTCGTCTAACGCCCGGCCCACGGCTTCTTCCAGCATTTCGTCTTTCAGGTTTTCCGGCAATTTGGGCGGCAGCATGCGTTCCTCTCCCCTTTTTTCCGTTTTTTCTATTGTATCCATTTCCGCATATTCCCGCAAGGGGGTGCGGTTTGAAAAAGACCATGGAGGCGAAACCAGATGAAGCATTTTTCACGATTTCTGATCCTTCTCGCCGCGTTAGCGTTCACGTTCAGCGCGTTTCCCGGCATGGCGGAGGAAAACGCCTTATTCGTGCGCAGGGTGGAAAACCTGCCGGAAGGCTTTTTCCTGGGCATGGACGTGTCCTCCGTGTTTTCGGAGGAAGCGTCCGGCGTAAAATACTATGATGCGGCGGGAAATGAGCGGGATTTGTTTTCGCTGCTTGCTGAAAACGGGGTGAACCTGATCCGGGTCAGGGTTTGGAACGATCCCTTTGACAGCCAGGGCCGGGGTTACGGCGGCGGCAACTGCGATATCGAAAACGCAGTGGCAATCGGCAAACGGGCGGCGGCTGTTGGCCTGCCCCTGCTGATAGACTTTCATTATTCCGATTTCTGGGCCGACCCCGGCAAGCAGATGGTCCCCAAGGCCTGGAAGGGGCTGGATATCGACGAAGAAAAGGTTCCCCTGGTGGAAGCATACACCCGGGACTGCCTGCAAAAGCTCAAGGACGCGGGCGTATCCGTCGCCATGGTGCAGCTTGGCAACGAAACCAACGGCATGCTGAGCGGCGAAAAGATCTGGATGAATATATACAAGATCATGAACGCGGGCAGCAAGGCGGTTCGGGAAATCTACCCAGACGCCCTGATCGCCGTACATTTCGCCAACCCGGAAAACGGGGACGCCTACCGTTCCTGGGCTTCTAAGCTGGCTTATTACAGCTTGGATTACGACGTGTTCGGCACCAGCTATTATCCCTACTGGCACGGAACCTTGGACAACCTGAAAGCGGTGCTTTCCGAAATTGCGGAAAAGTACGGAAAGCAAGTCATGGTGCTGGAAACCAGCTACGCCTGGACGGTGGAGGACGGGGATTTCAGCGGCAACAGCATCGGCGAGGGCGGCGTGTACGATAAGCCCTATCCCTTCTCCGTGCAGGGCCAGGCGAACGAAATCACCGACGTGGTACAGGCCATGGCGGATATCGGCGGCATCGGCGTGTGCTATTGGGAAGGGGCCTGGGTGCCTGTGGGCACGGATTCCTGGGAGGTAAACTCTGCCAAATGGGAAAAATACGGTTCCGGCTGGGCTTCCAGCTATGCCTGGGAATACGATCCAAACGACGCGGGTAAGTATTACGGCGGCAGCGCCTGCGACAATCAGACCCTGTTCGATTTTTCCGGCAAAGCCCTTCCCTCTTTGGCGGTATTCAATTTGCTGAAAACCGGTCAGGACGCGCCGCTCAGGGTGGACGCCTTAGAGGAGGCCACACTGTACTGCGACATCAACGGTGAAATTGCTTTACCTCAAACTATTCCTGCCATCATGAACGACAATTCCCGGCAGGACGTGCCTGTCCTCTGGGATGCCATCGATGAAGCCGCCCTGAAAGCGGCGGGCGTCGCCAGCTACGTGATCCACGGAACAGCCGACGGGCGGGACGCGGTGCTGAACCTGCACATGGTCAAATACAATTTCATCGCCAACGGCAGCTTTGAGGACGGCGAGCGGACCATGTGGAATACAGTCGATTACGCCGGGGTGGAGCAGCTCTACGCCGAGGAAAAGAAAAACGATTCCAAGACCGGCGCATGGCACTGGCACTTCTATTCCGCCAAAGCCAATACCATCGACTTCGATCTGGAGCAGGACGTCACCGGTTTGCCCGCCGGGCAGTACGTGTACCGCGTCTCTATCCAGGGCGGCGACGGGGGCAAAACGGACATTTACAGCTATGTGAAAATCAACGGGGAAACGGTCGCCGCCCAGCCCACCACCATCACCAAATGGGCGGAATGGCACACGCCCGAAATCTCCGGGATCAACATTCAGGCGGGCGATACCCTCACCGTAGGCATTCACGTAACATGCGGCGGCGCGGGGGCCTGGGGCAAGATCGACGACGCGGAACTGAACAGCATGGGGAATTGATCAGACAGAAAATATACTGGGGGAAACCGCTTTCCGAGAAAACTATAAAGTGTTTGGGTCTTTTCCTCATTTTGTAAAGAACTCCGCTATTGATTGAGGTGAAAAGAATATTAAAGGAAATCAGCCCGTGCTGTCGAATGAAATAATATGATAAACAAATAAAGAAAAGGCGGTGCAATCACAAATGAAAGTTGTATGCTTTGGTGAAATCATGCTGCGGCTGAACCCGGAAGGGTATCTGCGTTTCCCCCAGGCTAACAAGTTTGAAGCCAGCTACGGCGGCGGCGAAGCCAACGTGACCGTGTCCCTTGCTAACTACGGCGACGCGGCGGCCTTCGTGTCCGCCGTTCCAGCCCATGAGATCGGCCAGAACGCCGTAAACGCCCTGCGGATGTACGGCGTGGATACCTCCCTGATGCTGCGCCAGGGGCCCCGTCTTGGTATTTACTTCTGCGAAAAAGGCGCTTCCCAGCGCGGCAGCAAGGTGGTGTACGACCGGGCCGGTTCCTCCATCGCCCTGAGCAAGCGCAGTGATTACGACTGGAACAAGATCTTTGAAGGGGCCACCTGGTTCCACTTTACCGGCATTACCCCCGCCCTGGGCGGCGAGCTGCCCGATATCTGCCTTAACGCCGTGAAAGCCGCCAAGGAAAAGGGCTTGACCGTTTCCTGCGACTTAAACTACCGTGGCAAGCTGTGGACCAGGGAAGCGGCGGGCGCCGTCATGGGCAGGCTGATGCCCTATGTGGACGTGTGCATCGCCAATGAGGAGGACGCCAAGGACGTGTTCGGCATCGCCGCAGAAAACACCGACATCAACTCCGGCAAACTGGACAAAGCGGGCTATGTGTCCGTGGCGAAGCAATTGGTTGACCGCTTCGGCTTCAAATATGTCGCCATCACTCTGCGCGGCTCCATCTCCGCCTCCGACAACAACTGGAGCGGCATGCTGTATGACGGCAAGGACGCTTTCTTCGCCAAGAATTACCTGATCCATATGGTGGACCGGGTGGGCGGCGGCGACAGCTTCGGCGGCGGCCTGATCCATGCCATGAACAAGTGGCCCGGCGGTCCCCAGGCCATCATCGAATTTGCCGTGGCGGCCTCCTGCCTAAAGCAGACCACGGAATTCGACTTCAACTTAGCCTCCGAAAAGGAAGTGCTGGCCCTGGCGGGCGGCAACGCATCCGGCCGCGTGCAGCGGTAAATTCCGCCAGAATATTTTCTGGGGGAAACCATTCTTTGGCGGCCAAAGAATGGTTTCCCCCCAAACCCCTTTCCAAGAAAACCATAAGAAAAAAACAATAAGTATTTTACCGTTTGTATTTCTAAAAGCAATAGACCCAAGATTCGGGGCCTGTTTTTTTATTTTCGCTCGCTGCGTCTGTTTTTCCATTCCTCCAGCCATGCGAAAACCGCCACTGGTTCATAGCTCTTGCCCAGCTCCTGCACCAGATGCACCGCGTCGTGCTCCGTACTGTAGCCCGCACTGGAAAACACTTCCACAGGCTGCAATCCAGGTTCCTTTTCCCTTAGCAGGCACAGCAGCTTTTCTTCCGCCCGTTCCATGGTGGCGTCGGCGGAATAGAAGTACAGGCTGCCGCTGCCGGGCAAACCGGCCTGGGCCCGTACGGCAGTCCGAAGCCGCCAGTGTGGCAGCGCATCGTGCAGCGAAACCAGAATACTGTCAATTTCAACTGTGGCGGCGATGACCTTGATGTATACGATTTCCTCTGGATCAAAGCTGTCGCCCGCCAGATAATGGCGGTAGGGCGACCGCTTCATGCGCTCGTATACCAGATTTTCTCCCTTGCTCATCTTTCCCTGGTGGAAAATGCAGGTACGGTGATTGTGCACAGTATAGATAAAATAACTGGCATGCTTTTCGTTCAGCCTTTCCATCAGCCAGGAGGAGGATGCGGGCGTCAGCGTTTCAATAGACAGATACTCGTTTTCCTGGGCGTTGTAGATCCCCGCCCCGTCCATCACGATCAGGGGCACGTTCACCTTTGCGCTGCCCAGCTGGGACAGCAGGAACGCCGGGGCATGTTCGGACATCAGGCAAATCTTCGCCCCATCGCTGTACAGGTAATTGAGCCTGAACAGCACGGCGGAATGCATCGGGGCCAATTGATCCGGTACGATATCCCGGGTGCGCACGAAAAACAGCCGGTCCCGGCGCTTGACCCGCGGCCAGCGCAGCACATTCACCCCGATGGCCGCCGCCGTGCCCACCAATACGTCGATCATGCGGTGCAAGGCCTGCTGCAGCGGCGCATCGATTTCAGGATAGGCGATCACCACGCAGATGAAAACAATAGCGGCCTGGCCTGAGGTGTCCGGGCGGCGCATGACCACCGCGCTGTACAGCGAGATCAGCACGCCTAAACCCATCAGCGGATACAGCAGCAGCGGCGTCTTTCCCAGGGCGGGAAAGATCAAAAGCAGCAGCAAAAACATCAGGCCCCAGAACGCGCCGTTCAGGCTGCCCACAAACCGGTCCCGGGCATAAACGGCGGTATCCTGCACGTAAGGCTGCATGCAGATGATGGCGGTGATGCACGCTTCCGCGGGCATTTCCCCGCCCCGATACCCACGCAGCCAGTAAAACATCAGGCAAATGAACACCGCCAAACTGGTTTTCATGATGCGCTGACCCAGCGGCGGGAAATACCAGTCAAATATATATCCTTTGCGCTTCTGTTCCCTCATAAAGCGTCTCCCCTATGTTTCCATGGAAATCTCTTTTTCAAAAATATTGTACCATAAAATGCAGGGTTTTGCACCCACGTTAGAAAAAAAGAGAAAACGCGAGCAGCAGCATGCGTGCCATTCGCGCAAGCTGGACGGTAATAAAAATACAGGATAAAAACAGCTGAAATACAAGCAAAATACAGCCCAAAGCTTGCAGAAAGCGGGGCTGTTTTGTATAATATGCACCGTGGTTTTACAATTCTTTGCAAGGAGGCAATCCATATGAACGCTTATGTAGAAAAGGTTTACAACGGTCTGGTGGAACGCAACGGTCACGAAAAGGAATTCCTGCAGGCCGTGCGCGAAGTGCTGGAAGCCCTGAGCCCTGTTTTTGACAAGCATCCCGAATATGAAAACAAAGGCCTGCTGGAACGCTTTGTGGAGCCCGACCGGGCTATCCTGTTCCGCGTTCCCTGGGTGGACGATAACGGCAAGGTGCAGGTGAACCGCGGCTACCGCGTGCAGTACAACAACGCCATCGGCCCCTACAAGGGCGGTCTGCGGCTGCATCCCAGCGTGAACCTGTCTGTGATCAAGTTCTTAGGCTTTGAGCAGGTATTAAAGAACAGCCTCACTTCCCTG
>JAFXMP010000091.1 GCA_017530275.1 Clostridia bacterium
ATGGTAGGAAAGAACGGCCTTGTTTTTCTCCACGTCCGGGTCTGGATAAGGCGCGGCGGACAAAAGCGCCTTGGTGTAGGGATGCAGCGGCCGGGAGAAGAGCTCCTCGCAGGTCGCCAGCTCTACCAGGCGGCCCCGGTAGATGACGGCGATGCGGTCCGAAATAAAGCGGACGGCGGACAGGTCGTGGGCGATGAACAGGTAGGTCAGGCCCCGTTCCTTCTTCATCCGGTTCAGCAGGTTAATGACCTGGGCGCGAATGGACACATCCAGCGCGGAGATGGGCTCGTCCGCCACCACAAAATCCGGGTTCATGACGAGGCTTCGGGCAATGCCGATGCGCTGGCGCTGGCCGCCGGAAAACTCGTGGGGGAAACGGGTCATGAAATCGCTGGTCAAGCCGACCTCCGCCAGCATTTTTTCCACCTTGGCCAGGCGGTCCTGCTCGTTTTCAAACAGGTGATAGTTGTACAGCCCCTCGGAAATGATGTAATCCACCTTGGCCCGGTCGTTCAGCGAGGCCATGGGATCCTGGAAGATCATCTGGATCTCCATGTGCAGCTTTCCGCGCTCTTTTTTGTTCAGCTTCCGATTGATCTTCCGGCCCTTGAAGGAAATATCGCCCTCCACGTTGCCGGTATAAATGCTCATGATGGCCCGGCCGATGGTGGTTTTGCCGGAGCCGGATTCCCCCACGAGGGACAGGGTTTCGCCCTTGTAGATGTCGAAGGTCACGTGGTCCACGGCCTTGACGCGGGAGGAACCGAGCTTAAAATGCACCGAAAGATCCCGCACGGACAGGAGCGGCTCCGCCTGCTCATAATCAAAGGGCAGGGCGGGCGTCTGCACCGAGCGTGTTTCCGCTTCCTTCTTTATCAGCGCTTCCCGGAACGCCTTGGCCTGCGGCGAAAGGAGCCAGGTCCTGGCCCAATGGGTCTCGGACACGGGGAAGGCGGGGGCCTCCTCCAGAAAGTCGATCTTCATGGCGTCCGGGTTCCGGGGGGCGAAGGCGTCGCCCCGGATCTCCTTGAAGAGGTTGGGGGGCGTGCCCTGGATGGCGTACAGATCATGCCCCTTGACCCCCAGCTGGGGCAGGGAGCGCAGCAGCGCTTTGGTGTAGGGGTGCTCCGGCTGGTGGAACACCTCGCCCACCTCGCCGTATTCGATGATCTTGCCGGCGTACATGACCGCCATCCAGTCCGCCACGTTGGCCACAACGCCCAGGTCGTGGGTGATGAACACCACGCTCATGCCCATTTCCCGCTGCAGCGCCTTGATGAGGTTGAGCACCTGGGCCTGCACGGTGACGTCCAGGGCGGTGGTGGGCTCGTCGCAGATCAGGATCTCGGGCCTGCACGCGATGGCCGCCGCGATCACCACGCGCTGGCGCATCCCGCCGGAAAACTCCCCGGGATACTGCCGGTAGCGCCGCTCCGGCTCGTCGATGCCCACCTTTGTGAGCAGCTCGACGGTTTCCTTTTTCGCTTCGTCATGGCTCTTGTGAAAGTGCCATATGATGACCTCGGCGATCTGCTCGCCGATCATGCGTACCGGGTTCAGGCTGGTCATGGGGTCCTGGAAGACCATGGCGATTTTTTTGCCGCGCACCTTCAGCCATTGGTTTTCCGTATCGTATCGGGTCATGTCCTCCCCGTGAAAGAGCAGCTCTCCGCCTTCCACCTTTCCGTTGGCGTCCAGCATGCCGATGAAGGTTTTGGTGAACACGGATTTGCCGGAGCCGGACTCGCCCACGATGGCCACGGTTTCGCCCTCGTACACATCCAAAGAAGCCCCGCGGATGGCCGTCAGCTCCTGGCCGCGCAGGTTGAATTTGACCACGATATCCTTTGCCGCCAGCAGCAGCGGCCCTTTATGTTCTTTCATGGCAAGCCTTCCTTACAGATGATTCCGGGGGTCGGAGGCGTCGGCAAACCGATTGCCGATGATGTAAAACGCCACGGTGATCAGGCACAGCACCGCCGTGGGCAAGAGCATCTGGTAGGGGTGCAGGGTAAAGGACGCCCGGCCCTGATTGACCATGTTGCCCAGGGTGATCGCGTCCACCGGCATGCCCACCCCGACGAACCCCAGAAAAACCTCGGAGCCGATGGAATAGGGGATGCACAGGGCCGCTTCCATGATAATCAGGCTGATGATCTGCGGGATGATGTTCCGCGTGGCGATGCGGAACATGGGCGTGCCCAGGCATCGGGAGGCGATGTTGTATTCCGAATCGCGGATGGAGAGGATGCGGTTCCTGAAGAATCGGGCCTCCACGATCCACCCCCGGGACGCCATGGAAATGAACAGCGTCAGGTAGCTGGTGTTCATGATGTAGGCCAAAAGCACCAGATACACCGTGGAGGGGATGTTGGTCATGATGTTGTACAATTCGATCATGATGGGGTCGAGCTTGCGGTTGTAGCCCCAGATCGCCCCGGCGATCATGCCGATGCCCACGTCGGACAGCGCGATGCAGAAGGCCAGCAAAAAGGAATTGCGGCAGCCGTACCATGCCCGCGCGAATATATCCCGGCCCAGGGTGTCCGTGCCGAACAGATGATCCCAGGAGGGGCGCAGGTTCCAGTTTCTGGACCGCGTGGAGACCTTGGTGGGGTCCACCTTGGAGAAAAGCGGGTATAAAAAGCTCATGAGCAGAATGGCCGCCATCAGCGCCACCAGCGCGATCACGAGCTTGGACTTAAAGAACGTGCGGAAGGTGGAGCGCCAATAGGAATAATTGGATACGCCGATCCTCTCGCTTTCCGCCTGGTCGAATACCGCCGCCGTAAACAGGGAGGAATCATGCATCTGCTCGATCCGGTTCAATGTGTTCTGCATTATTTTTCCTCCGTCAGTTTGATCCTGGGGTCCACGAACGCAAGCAGCAGATCCCCCAGGAACACGCCCAGGATGGACAGCGCCGCGTACATGAGCACCAGCACCTGCACCAGGTTGTTGTCCTGCCGTTTGATGGCGGTGGTGAGCAGGCCGCCCGTGCCGGGAATGGCGTACAGCGTTTCAATGATCAGGCTGCCCGCCACGATGTTGAGCAGGTCCGAGGGCAGATAAGCGGTAATGGGGATCACGGCGGTGCGGAAGATATGCTTGCGCAGCACGGCCTTGCGGGACAGGCCCTTTACGAACGCGAATTTGACGTAATCCTGGTTTTCCTCGTCCACCATGAACCGCCGGATCCACAGGGCGTACCAGGCGACGCTGGACAGCGACAGGCACAGGATCGGCAGGATCCAGGACTGCGGGATGTCCTTATCGTACACCAGGGGCAGGTTCAGCCACCGGGAAACCCAGATCTGCAGGAAGAACAGGTAAATCAGGCTGGGCACGGCCCGCACCAGCAGGATGTACCCATTGCCCAGGGCGTCCCCCAGCCGGTTTTTCCAGCGCACCATCATCATGCCCATGGAAATGCCCGCCACGATGCCCACCAGCATGCTCCAGAAGCCCAGGAACGCCGTGGTGGGGATCTTTTCCGCCATCAGGGTGCTGATGGGCACCTTGGGGTAAACCGTGATGCTGCGGCCAAGGTCGCCATGCATCAGGTTGCTCAAAAACCGCCACAGCTGCACGAAGGGATGATCCAACAGCCCCAGATTGCGCAGGTACGCCATCCGGGTGGCCTCATCCGTTTCTTTTATCATTTCCTGGGGGAAATAGCCGTTCAGGGGCATGAACCTGAGCAGCATGAACACCGCCACGAACACGATCAGCAGCGTGACGATGGAGCGCAGAAGGCGCCGCAGGATATATTTTCCCATCTTGTTGCCGCGCACCTTTCCGGAAAAATCCACGAAAGAGAAAGGCTCCGACCATCGAAACAGCCGGAGCCTGAAGGAAATGGGTTACTTGGCGTTCCGCTGGCTTTCCCAGGCCGCGTCCAGGATGTTGTATTCATCCAGGGTCAGGGGCGTGGTGGCGACCCGGATGCCCTTGTAGCGGTCGCTGCCATAGAGGGCGCGGGGCGCGGTATGCGGGATCTCATAGGTCATGTGGTAGCCGCGCAGGGAGGAGATCACCGGGATCATGAACGCGTTGTCCAGCAGGTAGGCTTCCGCCTGGGCGAAGTATGCCAGCCGTTCATCGAAGGTGGGGGCGCTCAGCGCCTTTTCGATGAGCGCGTCGAACTCGGGCACGCTGTAGCAGCCCACGTTCTCCACCCCGTCGGAGGTGATGCGGGTCAGGATGCCGGAGGGATCGGCATAGCCGGTGGACAGGGAATCCCAGTAGATGTCATAGTTGAAGGGGCCGTCCACGCTGCCGCCCACGGTGTCGTAGAAGTCTCCGCTGGTATCGAAGGCCAGCACCACGTCGATATAATCTTCGCCGATGGCTTCTTCCACCATCGCTTCAAACAGCTGGGCCAGGATGATTTCGCTTTCGTCGTTGGTGCCCACGTAGATCAGGGTGACGGGCAGCTTGCCGTCCACCGCGGTCTTGATGACGGGCAGGTAATCCACTTCGCCCGCTTCCACGCCCTTGATGGTGCCGTCTGCTTCGCACAGCTCGACAATGGCCGCTTCCATATAGGCGCGGGCGGCGTTTTCATCGGCGCTGTAATCCGCGTTGGCGATCTCGTCCAGGGGAGGGATCTGGGTGTAATCCACGCCCTGGGAATTGAAGATGGCGCCTTCCGCGTTCACGGTGTTGCGCACCAGGCGGGAGGGCTGCATGGGCTCGCGCAGGGAGGCCAGGGATTCCCGGTCCACCGCGGCGCGCAGGGCCCTGCGGAAATTCACGTTCTGGATGAAGGTGTTGAATTCCGGGTTCGCGCCCTGGAAGTCCAGCCACAGGTAGTTGGTGCTGAAGGAGAATTCATTGGGGATCAGGTACTTTTCCCATTCCCCGCCCTGCAGGGACATGAAGGCTTCGGATTCCACGGAGGTGTAGTCCAATTCGCCGCGGATGAACATTTCCAGCGAGGTGGTGCCGTCGGGGATCATCTGATATTCGATGCTTTCCACCTGCACCTTGTCCGCGTCCCAGTAATAGGGGTTCTTGGTCAGCACGATTTTCTTGTCGCGCTCAAAGGAGGACACATAATAGGGGCCGCAGTAGAGCATGTGGGTGTTGTCCACGGCAAAGTCGTCGCCCTGGGCGGTCACGTACGCATACTCAACGGGCAAAAGCAGCATGCTGCTTTCCACCAGGGACAGGAAGTAGGGCGCGCCGTTATCCAGGGAATACTGCACGGTGTATTCGTCCAGCGCCTTTACGCCCACGATCTCGTCAAACCGGGCCACCAGGTCTTCGCGCTTGGTCTCGGTATCGTCGCCGCAGTCGATATCATCCAGGCCCCAGTAGTAGTCGTACAGCCCGGTGATCAGGTTGCGGATCACGCGGAGGGAATAGGCGCCGTTCTGGGGATCGCCGATGTAGCGGATGCCGTCCACGAAGTCCTGGGCGGTCACGTCGTATTCCGTCTGGGCCCCGGTGTAATCGATCCATTTCTGGCCCTGGCGGATGTGGAAGGTCCACACGGTGTAATCATCGTTCACTTCCCAGCTTTCCGCCAGCGCGCCGGTATAGTTGCCGTAGATGTCCGGCTCCACCAGGCTGTCGACGCAGTTGGTGGCGAATTCGCGCACGGTGGCATAGGAGGTGGAGAAGTAGTTCAGCGACGGATAGGAGGTGGAGAAGTAGCTCTTATATACGGTGGCATACTCCTTCCCATCCAGGATCGCCTAGGCCGCGCCGTCGTCCGCCAGCGCGGGCGCGGCAAGGGCCAGCGCCAGGCACAGCGTGAGCAGCAGAGACAGCATACGCATCAGCTTTTTCATAGGGTTCACTCCTTTTATTTTTCCATGGCCCGCGGCCATGGTCATATCAATGGGATGCAAAAGAGCGGCATTTTTCCAGGAACCAGCGCAGGACCGCGCCGCCGTCCACGGTATCGTCCCTTTGGTGCTTCAGGCACATCCTTTCCGGATGCCACTGCACGCTGTACACATGGCCGCTTTCGTGGTGCATGCCCTCGATGATCCCGTCCAGGGCATACTGATCGACGGTCAGCCCCTTTCCCAGACGGTCCACCGCCTGATGATGGGCGCTGTTGGTGGGGAATTTTTCGCCGTATATCTTCTCCAGCCAGGACCCGGAAAGCGCGCGGGTCTCATGGGCTTTATCGCTGCTCTTTCCTTCGTCCCAATCGTGGAGCTTTCCGTTTTTCAGATCCTGGATCAGCGTGCCGCCGAAGTACACGTTCAGCAGCTGATGCCCCCGGCAAATGCCGAAGATCATTTTCCCCGCCCGGTAAAACCGGTCGATCACCGAAAGCTGCAGCGCGTCCAGCGCGGGATCGGGGTCCACGGCCCCGGCCATTTCCTGGCCGTATTGCCGGGGATCCACGTCGTCTCCGCCCGGCAGAAGCAGGCCGTCAAAACCCGCCGGGTCCACGTCCCGCGGCGCCTTCACCCCTTCGGCCCCAAAGGCTTCCATGGCCGCGAAATAATTGGGATACCGATCCTCCGGCGGAATGGGGATGGCAATTTTCAAAGCAGTATCAACCCTCTCAGCACCAGGAATAAAAAAACGGAGAACAGCTTTTGGCGCCGCTCTCCGGAGCCTGCCGAACAGAATCATCAGCCTGCGGTTCATTTCAGCTTTCATTATACCTTTTTCATCTTGAAAGTCAACATCCTTCGCCGCCGCTGCCTGTATCTTCTTTGTTTCTTCTCGGGCTGATCCTTTCGTCCGCCCGCCGCCGCGGGCGCGCGATCGGGGCGGCCTGTGCGCCTGCATAGCCTGCCGCCGGGCTGGAAATACTGCGTAAGGACAACGTGTGAAAGGAAGGCGCGGCATGATCGAACAGGATACGATAAGGCTTTTGCGGGAGTGCGACGAAGGGGTAAAGATGGGCGTGGCGTCCATTGAAGACGTGCTGGACCGCGTACGCTCTCAAGCGCTGGAAAAGCGGCTGACCGACTGCAAAACGGAGCATCAGGCGCTGGGGACGGAGCTTCAGCAGCTCCTCAACCGGTACGGAGACGAGGGAAAGGACCCGCCCGCGATGGCAACCGCCATGTCCGGGCTGATGACGAAGATGAAGCTCATGGTCCATGATTCCGACGCCGAGATCGCGGATCTGATGACCGACGGCTGCAACATGGGCGTGAAATCGCTGAGCAGGTTCCTCAACCAATACGCGGCGGCGGACGAGGCCTCCAAGGGCGTCGCCAAACGGCTGATCGCGCTGGAGGAAACGCTCGCCGTCGATCTGCGAGGGTATCTGTAACGCTTTGCAGTTCAAAGGGCGGTTTTTCCACAGGGCTGGCGCTTCAAGGGCCCAGCCTGTCTTTGTGGAGAGACCGTCCTTTTTTTGTTTTTCTCCCGCCGGCTTTATTCGGGCAGGAATGCCTTTGAACCGGGAATGAAAAGGCTTGCCGGGCATCGAAACGATCGAAAATTCGCGCGTCATATAAAAAATATGCCGTACATTTGTTTCCGTAATAATCCTTTTGGCGTGTGGAAATCCAGATAGGTGACAAATTCAAAGGGAGGTGTGTGCTGGAATGCTTCATGTCCAATGAAATACTGATAGTACGGATTCTCCTGGATCTGTTTCACAAGCTCCCGATCCGAGAATCCCATCCTCTGCTGGATGATGAGAGAACCGAGTACCATCCGGCAGGGTTTTGCAACGTTTCCTGTTGCAGATGTGAATATGGCGGAATACTGCGTTTCCCAAGCTTTCCATGGCAGTCGGTTGGCACTTTTTATCCATTCGTTTTGATCATCCGGTTGCATTCCACAAGATGCATTGAACTGGAAAAAGCTCAACTGAAGGTGTTCCGATTCAGAGGTTTTGTACACGATTTTCGCCCCCAAGTGCAAGCCAAAAAGCCAATAAATACGTCAAAATGGCTCCAAATGCCTTGCACTTAGTATAGCAGAAAACTGCCTCTAAGCCTTGATTTTCAACGCCTCAAGAGTTGTTGAGCAGACACTGATTAGCAAGTGATTAGCAAATGGGAAAAACGTTGGAACCGTTGGAAACGGTTCGTGTCGGATTAGCAGGATTTTTGAAAAAAACGCCGAATTGTTCTAACCGGCTGAGAAAAAGAAAAAAACCGCTGCAAATCCTTGATCTGCAACGGTTCTGGCGCGCCCGGCGAGATTCGAACTCACGGCCTGTCGCTTAGGAGAGGAAAAAAACGTTCGCCTCCAGCACCCTCCGAGTGCCCGCAAATGCTTGATATTACTGGGTTTCTAACGATTTCCGGTTGTTCGCATTTCCTCCAAAAACCGCCTCTTTTACCCTGGTGCGATTAGCAGGCGATTAGCAGAGCTAATTTTGGCGGTGGGACATTTTCTCGCATCGTTCGCCCCAATTAGCAGGATGACCGATATCATGTTTTTGAAAAAACGTCATATTCCGGATTTGAGTTTAGTATTATTAAACATCACGGCGGCATACAATAGTACCGCATCGAGCATAATAAGGACTGCAGGAAGTCTGGCAATTCCAGGAACCAATCCCAGATTTGTCAATATTCTCTCTTGTGCTTTTCGATACATGATGCTATAATGATGGCAAATCCGGGATTCAATCCCAGATTTGTCGAAAGCGAGGATTTGAAATGGACTACATCAAAAGGGCCATCGAAGACATTGTTTTGCATTCTGATAAAACGTTCAAAAGCATTCTCATTACCGGAGCACGGCAAACCGGGAAAACAAAAATGATAAAAGAGCTGTTTCCTGACAAAAAGTATGTTCTCATTGACGATCCGTTCATAGAGGAACAGGCAAACAGCAATCCCAATATGTTCATGATGCTCAACCCGCCCCCTGTCATCTACGATGAAGTTCAGAGGGCTCCTGATTTGTTCCGATACATCAAAATTGCCTGTGACGCGTCAGACGAGAAAGCCCAATTTTGTCTGTCAGGTTCACAACCTCTGGAACTGATGGAGAAAGCCTCCGAATCGCTGGCAGGAAGAGTCGGTATCATTGAACTCGCGCCTTTGTCCCAGCGCGAGATTGATCATGATTCCTTCACTCTTCCTTTCGTTCCTACGATGGATTACATCAAAGAGCGCAATCAAAGCGTCATCGTACCAGCGAATATCTGGGAGAGAATTCATCGGGGCGGGTATCCCGCGCTGCAGGATCCGGAAGTAGAATGGGGCATGTTTTTCTCCAGCTATGTGAAAACCTATCTGGAGAGAGACGTGCGTAAACTGACAGCCGTCCAGGATCTGAATGATTTCAGACACTTCATGGTCGCTGTTGCCGCGCGAACCGGACAGATTGTTAACTACAGCAATATTGCTGATGAGATCGGCAAGGATCAGACAACAGTGAAGGCGTGGATGTCCATTCTGGAAGCTTCTGGAATTGTGTATCTGCTCGAGGCATATACGCCAAGTGTTTTGAACCGTGCTATCAAGAGTCCTAAGGTTTATTTCCGTGATACCGGGCTTGCAGCATATCTTACTCGCTGGCTTACCCCGGATACATTGGCAAATGGAGCTATGAGCGGCGCGTTCTTTGAAACCTTTGTCATTTCAGAGATTCTAAAGTCCTATTCCAACAGAGGGATTGATTATCGTTACTGCGTGTCCTATTACAGGGGCCGCGACAAGAAAAAAGTAAAAAAGAATGGTGAGACCGTCGAAGTCGAGAGCGAGATTGATCTGATTATCGAAGAAAACGGGATACTCTACCCAATCGAGATCAAACAAGGGACAAAAGTCAGCGCTGATGAAGCATCTGCCTTCCCCGTTCTCGACAAAGTCAATGAAAAAAAGCGTGGAACCGGAGCCATCATATGCACATGTCCTGCCCCAGGAATGCTCAGAGATAATCTGTTCCAAATCCCGGTGTGGTATATCTGACCTTCCGCCTTTCTTTGCATCGTTGTCCGCCAAAATTTGCAGCAATTATGGCTGCTAATGGCACAGGAGATTACAAATCCAACTAGAGTGTGTTTCTAAAATCATAAAAGCCTAACAAACGCGAAAAAAGATGCAAAAACCAAAAGGAAATTCCACGATAGCGTCGAATAATACAATGAGGTGAAGGAAATGATTCGACGTTATGAGGTCACGGATGAGGAA
>JAFXMP010000092.1 GCA_017530275.1 Clostridia bacterium
CGATATAGCCCCGCAGGGTGGAAATGATCACCTGCATCCAGATATCCACGAACAGCAGCGCCACCACGTTGCCCTGGCTGTCGGTCACGGGCAGCATACTGGATGTAAGATAGCCGTATTTCTTGGAATGGCGGACCATGTAGCTGTCTGTCCGCTCGCCTTTCGTATAAGCCGCCCAAACCTCGTCAAAATAGGACGATACGGGGTCGGTATCCCCGATGGACAGGCCGGAGGAATCGTAAATATACCGAACGGTCTTATCCGCGTTGACGGTCACGATGTAAATATACGCCGCGCCGGAAGCCTGTTCCACGCTCCTGAGATAATTTGCCATGACGGGGTAATAATCGTCCTCAGTCCAGGTCTGGGCGTAGAGGTCGATCTTATCGTGATCGATGTTATCCAAAATAATGTTGGCGATCACATAGCCATTATCGTTATACAGCTTTCGGATCGTGTTATTATACTGATAATAGCCGCTGATCGTGGAAAACACGCAGATCAGGATCGTCATCAGAACAACGCTCACCAGCAGCTTTTTGCTGATGCCGAACCGGATGCGCCAGGGCTTATCCGCATTAATCACTGCAATCGTCATCCTCCGTTCCGTCCAGTTTCTTCAGATAAAACACCGCGTCGCAAACGCAGTAATCCTGCTTGCAATAAGGGCAGTACCCGCGAACGCCCGCCCAGGGCCGGTATAAATCCGCAATCGCGTGAAAGCCGTTGCTCAGGAAGATATGCTTCATCGGCTCCTCCCGTCCCTGGGGATGCAGCGCCGTTGCCAGGATCAGCTTTGCGCCGCGCTCCCGGACCACCGGCTGCAGATCGCGGACAAAGGACGAGCACGTGCCGTGTTTCCGGTATTCCCTTTCCGTACTTGAAGATTTGTAGACCGCGGCAAGGGTATCTCCCGCGTATTTCTGCAGCGGCTCCGGCTTTGGGGCCGCGTGCAGGGTTTTCAGCGCTTCGTCCAGCGGGGCCACAAAGGCGTAGAAGTAGGAAACGATGATATCTTCCCTGTCCGCGTCGGTCACCACATAGAACAGGTTCCGCTCTCCGCACACCATCCCTTCCAATTCTTCAAGAGAATAATAATCCTGGGAAATGTACTTGTCAACAAGGCGTTTGATCTCCGGCAGATCCCGGGTTTCGGCGTCGCGAATTTCAAGCTTCATTTTGCTTATCCTCTTTCAATATGATTTGCAGCGTATTCACGCCGAAAGCGCTCTGGTAGTTGACTATTTCTACCATCTTCTTGATCATCCGAACGCCCATGAACATATCATCCTCCACGTTTTCCTCTCCGGGGGAAAAGCAGAAGGGATTGAATGAAATGCCGTTGTAGCGGATACGAATGCCTCTGATGCCGTTGACCGAATAAGCGCGCAGGTCGAAGGTGAGGTTCTGAACGCCCTTCTCGGCGTTCACCTGGCTGATCAGCGTCATCACTTCCTCCATGCTCATTTCCAGGCGCATGGTCTCCTTTATGCTCATGCCGTTCACGGCGCAGAAGCGGCTGATGCGCTCGCTGGCGCTCACGATTTCATCCACCGCCGCGCTCACGGAGAAGTTCAGCACTCTGCCGCTCTTCTCGTTGTCCAGATCGGTCATCAGGTATCGTGATTCCTTGGGCAGCCGCCGGTGATGCAGTCCTGTCGCGCACCACCAGATGATCACTGTGGCCAATTCCGAAAACAGCAGGAAGGAGAACGTGGAAAAACGCGCGGCAATGGTCAGACGCAGGCTGATATACGTCATCACGATCACCCGAAGGAGGATCAGCGCGTTGGACCAGAGGTTCATGGAGGACATGTTATAATACGTCATCAGGATATTCAAAAGCAGGGCCGGGAATACGGAGAAGGCCATCCATACAAGCGGGATCACGATGTTCTCAGACAAGCCGTACATCCCGGAAATCGGCCCTGACAGCGCGGCGCACAGGATTAAAAACACGCCCCCGGAGATACAGCCGATTTTCCATTCCTCACGGAGCAGCAGGCGGCAGCTTCCATTGTCCCGCTCCCCGCTGAATACCCCTAACATGGCGCCGCCCGCGGCGGGGGCGCCCAGGGTGACGCACTCGCCAAAGCCCCATACCCCGTTGACCGCGGTAAATACCGCCACCAGTTCCGCGCCGCCGTAAGCCATCAGCATGCCGTTCACGATCAGCAGGCGGACGGTGGAGCAGAGATTGTTGAAAGCCGACGGAAAACCCGCCGAGGCGATGGTCCTCCAGTCCAAGCGCGAGCGCACCATCTCCAGCCGCCAGGTGTAAGGACTGTCTTTGGAAAACAGGCAGACCAGGCCGTAAAAACAGGCCAGCGCTGTGGCGAACACGCTCGCCAGTCCCGCTCCGAAAACGCCCATATCCAAATAATACACAAACACGATGTCCAGCGCGATGTTGATCACGGTCATGCCGGTCATCATGAAGGCCACATTGCTGTTTTTCCCATCGAGGCGCAAATACCAGAACGGAATATAAATCACGATCTTGGGCAGCGCCCCGATCAGGGTGATCACCACATACTGCATCACATATTCCCGGGCCGAATCACTGGCGCAGAGAAAAGACACCAGCGGTCCGCGAAATATCAGGGCCAGCACAGTAATAATCACGGAGGCGATAATCGAGGCGTTCAGTCCGGTGCGAAAAAAAGCGTCCCGCTTCTCCGTATTGCCGATGCCGATGGCTCTGGCAGCGGGGATCTCGGTGCCCGCGGCCAGGAAAGAGCCCACCACGCACAGCGCCAAATACACCGGCAGGCTGAGATTGATCGCCGCCAGCGCATCGGAACCGATGCGCTGGCCTACCAGGATGCCGTCCACAAACACATTGATATTGACGCTTAGGATCGAAAGCATCCCCGTGATCACGGCTTTGCGATAAGCGCCTCGAATAAAGACGGCGTTTTGCGTCAATCCACTTTCCCCATGTTTCTCCTGCGTCACGTCCATTGAATGCACAACTTCTCGCAATCATTCAAATTGTCCATTTTATATCCATTCGCATTATAAACGAATAATGACGGAAAAGCAAGAAAAACCCACCCTAAAAGCGTCAAAGCATCCCGGTTGCCGGGAAAGCGCGATGGTTTCAAGGCGGATAACAAAATACCGGAAGCCTGATGCCGCCGGCATTTGGCAAGCGGCTTTATTTTTCCGGCACCAGTTCCGATACGCCGAAGCCCGTGATGCTGGTGGTCTGGCGCAGGTCCTTCACGGAACTCCAGTTTAGTATCTTGCCCATGAACACCAGGGCGGTGGTGCCGCCGCCATCCAAATTGATGCCCTCGATCACACCGTGATCCAGCATCTTATCCGCCAGCCAGTTCAGGTACACCCCGTCGGAATCGCTGGTGCGGCCCTTTACCACCAGCAGGAAATAATGGTAAGGCGCTATCATGCCGATGGCGCAGCGGGGCTCCCGGTAGGAATAGTATTCGCTGCGCCGCATGTATTCGCTCAGTTCCCCATTCTGGATCAGGATGGGGCCGAAGGCGTAGGTATTCACTGCGCCCATGTCGATATATTCCTGGGCGGTGTGGGCGTCGCTGGCGAAGGTCTTCATACTGCCGTCGTTAAACAGCGCCAATACTTCCAAATTGGGGAATTTTCCTTTCCCATCGGCAAAGGTCTTTTCACCGATGATCTGCCCGTTGCGTACGATCACGCCGGTTTTGTTGCCCGCGTTCCAGCGGTCGCCGAAATTATCGTCGGCAAAGGCCAGCACCACCCGGTTCAGCTTCGCTAAATTCACGGGACTGGAATAGGCTTTGCCCTGATACTTTTTCCCCTGGGTGAGGTAGGCTGTCATGGGGCTTTCCTGACTGGCGTGAATGTCCGCCTCAAACCAGATGATGGGATTTCGTTTGTCGCTCTTATCCTCGTACCTGCGCAGGTCGATGGACAGAGAAGGCGTCAGATAAATCCAAATGCCTTCCTCTTCATTGGCGTACACGAATTCTTCTGTGCCCGCGTCCTCCGCAAGAAAGCCTTCCTCCGTCCGGGCGGGCAGGATGCCGCTCAAGTCCAGGGGCGGCTTGGGCGTTGGCGCGGGCGTAGGCACGGGAGAAGGTTTCGGCGCTCCCTTGGCTTTTACCGCGCTGCCGGAAAACACCAGCTCCTGCAATGCTGCGTCGGCGATGCCCGTCTGCTCTAAACCGTTGTTTTTCTGAAGCTGCTTTACGCGCTCCTCCGTGGTGCGGGTGAAGTTGCCGTCCAGATTATCGGTGGTGAAGTATCCCAGCCAATACATGGCTTTTTTCAGCCTTTGCACATCGTCGCCGTTCATGCCTAATTTCAGTTCCCGGTATTCCTCGGAAACGCTGGGCAGAAGCAGTGCGCAAAGCAGCAGGACCAGAAGCCCTGCTGCGATTCGTTTCATATTACCGTGCATTCTTCACCTGGCTCCAGAAGGAGTTGTAGATCGTGAGGAATTTATCAGGGATATCGTGGAAGAACTCACACCGGCCGATGACCTCCTGGGGCGGGTTGATGGTGGGATTCTCGGTATAATCCTCGCCCATCAGTTCAATAGCCGCGGCGTTGGGGGAAGAATACCAGATGTATTCGCAGTTCATCTGAGCGATGTCGGGGCGGCAGAGGAAGTTGATCAGCTTTTCCGCGTTTTCCTTGTTCTTGGCGGTGGCGGGGATCACCATGGGGTCGATCCACACGTTGCTGCCTTCCATGGGCACGGCATAATCCAGGTCCTCGTTCAGTTCCATGGCGTACAGGGCGTCGCCGGAATAGACCACGGCCAGGGCCGCGTCGCCCGCCACCATCTTGTCCTTGGTTTCATCCACATAGTAGGCTTTCACGATGGGCTTCTGCTCGATCAGCTTGTCGGTGGCGGCTTTCAGTTCCACCAAATCGCGGGTATTCATGGAATAGCCCAGGTATTTCAGGGCAACGCCCATGGTGTCCCGGATGGAATCCAGCATAATGATGCTGTCGGCGTATTTTTCATCCCACAGGATGCCCCAGGATTCCACGGGCTCGTCTACCATCGTGGTATTGTACAGGATGCCCACGGTGCCCCACATGAAGGGCACGGAATACTTGTTTTCCGGGTCGTAATCCGGATTCAGCAGGCTGGGTTCGATGTTGACCAGATTGGGCACGTTGTCGAAGTTGATCTCGGCCAGCATGTCTTCCGCGATCATGCGCTCCACGCAGTAATCGGAGGGGAACACCAGGTCATAGGCGCCGGGGCTGACGCGCACCTGCACCATCATGTCCTCGTTGGTGGTGAAGTACATTTTATTCACGTGGATGCCGGTTTCTTCCTCGAACATTTCAAACACGGTTTCATCCATGTAATCGTACCAGTTGTACACATTCACCACTTCCTGGGCGGCGAAAGCAGCCTTCAGGGGCAGCAGGGAAACGCACAGGGCCAGAGCGGCGGCCAACGCAATGAACTTTTTCATTTTGGTTTACCTCCATTTATATTGATTTCGCCAATGAAAGGCGCAAATCATATTAATACAGTATACATTTCTTTAGTCTTCTTCCTTGGTGCGGCGGTTCACCACCAGCAGCAGCACCAGCAGGGCAACGAACATCAATGCGGACAGGGCGTTCATGGTGGGCTTGATGCCCTTCCTGGCCTGGGAGTAAATGAGGGTGGACAGGTTCTGCACCAGGGGATTGGTGGTAAAGTAGCTGATGGTGAAATCGTCCAGGGACAGGGTGAAGGCCAGCATGGCCCCGGTGATGACGCCGGGCATGACCTCTGGCAGGATCACGTGGAACAGGGCGTACATGGGGGTGGCGCCTAAATCCAGCGCCGCTTCGTAGCTGTGCTTGTTCATCTGTTTCAGCTTCGGCATGACGGACAGGATCACATAAGGCACGTCGAAAGTGATGTGAGCCAGCAGCATGGTAACAAATCCGCGCTCCACCTGGGTGAAGATGAACAGCAGCATCAGGGAAATACCGGTGACGATATCCGGCATGGTCATGGGAATATTGTTGAGCGTCAGCATCAGGTTTTGGGGCCTGCGCTTCATAGCGTGGATACCGATTGCGGCGAAGGTGCCGATGATGGTGGAAAACAGGGCCGCCAGCACGGCGATGGCCAAGGTAATGACCAAGGCGTTTATGATATTAGGATCGTGGAACAGTTCTTCGTACCAATGGAAGGAGAATCCCTCCCATTTGGCGCGGCTCTTGCCTGCGTTGAAGCTCTGCACGATCAGCACCACGATGGGGATATACAGGAAAAAGAGGATCAGGCCGAGATAAAACCGCTTGAGAAGCTTCATATCATGCCGCCCCCCTCTCCTTCGGGATCGACTTTATTGAGCAGGCCCAGGGACAGCAGGATCAAAATCATCATCACCAGGGACAGGGCGGAACCCACGTTCCATTCGTTCAGGCTGGTGGACAGGAACTTGGCTTCGATCAGGTCGCCGAAAAGCTGCACCTTGCCGCCGCCCAACAGGCGGGAAATGTAGAAGGTGGTCACGGCGGGCATGAACACCATGGTAATGCCGCTGACCACGCCGGGCACGGACAGGGGCAGGGTGACCTTGTAAAACAGGCACACGATGGGGTAGGCCACCAGGGTGTTTGATGCCATGATGCAACTCAGGAGCAGGGCAGCGAAGGTAGAGTAGCCCAGTGCCCATGTGGAGAGCCAGTACGACATGGCGAAGGGCACGCCAAAAGTGAGCAGTCCGAAGATGAGGAAGTTGTTCTTTTTCTTCTTCATGCTTTCCTTGTCCATCTCCAGTCCGGCGAGGAACATGATGTAGAACATACCCACTTTCCCGAACAGTTCGAAGGAGTCGTCACGTTTCAGGATATCGAAGCCATATTCGCCTACTATGACGCCGGCGAGCACCATACCGATGATATGGGGGATGCGCAACTTGCCCATGATGATGGGGGCAAGCAGGATGATGCACAACACGACGAAGAAAATCAGCGTCGGGTTGGCAATAGGGAAATAGTGTGACAGGTCTGGCATCTGCTGAAGGGTTGGAAGCCGGCCCAGCCGGTTATTGCCATACAAATTTAGACAAAATTTGGGAATTATAGGTCAATCGCGATAAAAATGTTTTTATTTATGGAGCAAAGCCCCGATTAAGCGGGAGAAATTCCCCATTTTCTCTCGCTTAATCGCATATTTTGAAATATGCA
>JAFXMP010000093.1 GCA_017530275.1 Clostridia bacterium
AGCCGCGGCCCTTCCTCTGGGTGTAGAGCACATCGGACATGACGTCCTTCATAAACAGCACGACTTCCAGGGGCTTCACATCGGTGCCGGTGGCAACCAGTGTCACCGTGACGGCAATGCGGAAGTCCTTTTCAATGCGCAGATCGCGGATCAAGCCGTTGGAATCGCCGGAGGTGTAGGTGATCTTCTGCACAAAATGCTCCGGCACTTTGCCGCCCTCAAACTCAGACGCGAATATATCTTTTACCGCTTCCACAATCTGTGTGGCATGGTTGTCATCCTTGGCGAAAATCAGCGTTTTGGGGAGGTATTCCCATTTCTTTTCCCGGTCGGGGTACAGCTCGTCATAGACAGCCTTTTTGTATGCTGTCAGCACCTTGCGGATCTGATCCTCATTCACCACGGAACGGTCCAAGGCGGAAGGATCGTAGTCCACCCGCTCACCAGCTGTGTAGATCGTTTCCCAACCTGTCCTTCGGGCTGTTTCCCTGAGTTTTGTTCCCTCGCGTATTGCTCCGCCGTGCTCGGTGATCTGGGTCTTGATGCGATAGATGCGGGAAGGCACATTGACGCCATCCACCACGGAATCGTCATAGGTATAATTCTCGATGATATTATTGTTGAAAAACGCATAGGCTTCCGGCGTGGGTGTGGCAGTAAGGCCCAGGATATGCGCGCCGGAGAAGTAATCCAGCACCGCCCGCCATTTGCCGTAAATGGAGCGATGGCATTCATCCACGATAATCAGCTGGAAGTAGTCCGGGGGAATCCTCAGATCATCGCCCAGCTGGATTACGCTTTCATCTTCTTTGTCTTCTTCCTGTGTCGTCCGCTCGTCTTCAGCATCCTCACTGTCTTCAGAAAGCTGCTGGCCGGTCAGCACGGCAAACAGCTTTTGAATAGTGGAAATCACAATATCGGCTTTTACATCGTTATCGTGTTTCAGCCGCTTGATCTCATAAAGGGAGCTCATTTCCGCCTGGCCTTCCGTGCGGTCAAACTGGCTGAATTCGCTCTCCGTCTGACGGGCCAGGTTGTTCCGGTCCACCAGGAACAGGATGCGGCGCACAGGGGTATAATTCAGCAGGCGATAGCTGGCCAGGCAGGCCAGATAGGTTTTACCGCTGCCGGTGGCAAGCACAGCCAGGCTTTTCTTTTTTCCATTCTTGATGGCGTTTTCAAATTCCATCTCGGCGCGGTACTGGCAATCGCGCAGACCGCGCTTCTCCAATCGGGGCAACGCACCATAGGCAGAAATTTGATGGATCAGCTGGAGCATCTTCTTGGGAGAATGCATTTCGGCCAGTTCAATATAATCCGTTTCAGGAGAAAGCAGTTTTTTGAAATAAATCTTGCTGCCGTTCGCCAGATAGACCAGCGGAATCAGGCCGTCATACCAAAGACCGTACCAATTCTGCGGATGGGTGGCATAGCCCTCGGCCTGGGACTGTACATCTTCCGCCAGCGGGTTTTCTTCCCGCTTGGCTTCCACCACAGCGATGGCCTTATCATCCACAAAAAGCAGGTAATCACTTTCCGTGTTTCCCTGCATCAGCGCTTCTTTAACCGCCGAAGCACTATGCGGAATATACTCTTCACGGGACACAATATCCCAACCGGCTTTTTTCAGCTGCCGGTCAATCTTCTCCCGCGCTCGTTCTTCAGGAAGCATGGCGCTCCTCCTTTGGTCTTACGATGGGATTACTCCTGCTGCGCAATTCTTTTTCTCAGGTCATCCAGCTTTTCCCCATTATAGGTGAACCAAATTGTTCCCTGAACGGGATGAGTGAACCCTTTCAACTTCTGCGCCAGAGCGGACAGCGATGTGGTCTCGCCGTTATACTCAATATGCCGGTCATCAACCACCGTGGGGCGGACGGTCTCGTCATCAACGAAAACAATCTCTGCTCCGAAAGGAATCCGACATTCGCTGAATCGGAAGGGGCCTCGCCGGGCTTCCTCCCGCACTTCTTCAGCAATCTGCTCATCGATGATCTCATGCCCTTCCGGTTGAACCCGCTTCAGGCGCTCCTGTGTGCCGCTGATTTTCGCGATGCTCTCCAGCAGGCTGTACGCATCCTCTGCGGACATGGCGTAAAACTCTTTCACCCGCTCACGGCCATCGAAGGTTTCGATGGACCGAAGGTCAGGATTCAGCCGGTCGATCAGTTTGTGCAGCTCTTTATCAGTCAGAGCGCTATCCACTTCATAGACGGCATAAGCCCGAAAAGCAAAGGGGATCGTTTCGCTGCGGTTCAGCTGCTGCAGCCGACGCTCCAGATTCTTTGTATAACCGATTTTGATATAATCTGGGAAAGACGGATTGGTCAGTATATAGATAACGCCTTTCGACATGGGGAATACCTCCATCATGTAAAATCACTGAGGATCCTGGATCAGCTCCATAATATCATCCATGGTACAACCCAGCGCGCCGCAGATTTTGACCAGTGTTTCCACGCGCACGTCTTCATTTTTGCCCAGCTTGGCCATGGCATTGGTGCTGATCTTGGCCGCTTTGATGAGCTGCGTTTTGCTCATGCCTTTGTCGATAAGCAGCTTCCACAGTTTATTGTAGGATACAGACATTGCGTCGTCCCTCCATATGCGAAATAACGGCAGCGTGTTCCAGAAAGAGTATACCATATCCTACAGTCATCTGCAATATTATATTGCAATTCTCAATCAGCGAAATCCTTTCCTGAGATGCTGTTTCCGGCGTTATCATTGCGCTCATGGCAGTTATCTTACAAGGGTAGGACGACAATCATCGGGATAGCTTTGTGATTGAGTTTTGATTGCATTCCTGGCTCCGTTCGTGGCCTCGTTTCTGGCTCCGTTTCTGACTTCACCATGGAGTCAGAAGACTAAACTGGCCTCGTTTGTGGCTCCACCATGAAGCCAGGACTTTTCTACTGGCTCCGTTTGTGGCTCCATGATGGAGCCAGCACCTGCTGCTTGTAATGGCAGCACAGCCATTGGTTTGATTGTATCATTCTCAGCCGTCCATGACATTTTAGGCCGAAGGGAGTAAAAGGGACTAAAAGGGAGTCGAAGGGAGTAAAAAGGAGCAGAAAGGAATAAAAGGGAGCAAAAAGGACTTAAGTTCCCTGCTTGACAGCGTTATATTGTATGTGGTGAGTTTGGGCGATGACCCAAGCTCATTTTTCTTTTTCAGGCCCTGCGGTGAAATTGCCGCGGGGCCATTTTTATGCGGTCCAGCATGGTCACATCGGCTGCAAAGAAAATTGCCGATGTCACTTTGCTCGGATTTTTACATGAAAGAATGTAGGGCAAATATTCACCATGAGCTTCACGGCAGCAAAAAACTTCAAAAAATGTTTCCACTTTGCCTCGCTTTTTACATAGGAGGGCAGCGGGCAATATGGAGCCGCTGACAGGAGGTGATGCTGGCATGATTCGCTGGGGTGATCGATGGCTGTTGATACTCGTGCGAAGCAATTTGAAAAAAATTTTCGAAAGAGGTTTCCAAAAGGCCCGATTTTGGACATTAGATGATGACTCTCTGACTCTCGTGCTGAAAAAATTTTCTGGAGGCGGTGTCAATTTGCCCGATTTTTCCCATGTAGGGGTGAGGGGTGTCTGGCCAAATGTACAGCGTGAGTTTCGCCCTGGCAAAAAATTTTCCTCAGGTGTTTCCAAAATCGCTGATTTTCGCCATGTAGATATGGAGGGACAAATGAAAGGAGAGCTGCCTGTATGAGGATAGTACCCTCTGAAGACTATGCCGGACACTGTGCATTAGCAAAAAAATTTTCGAAATTGGTTTCCAAAAAGCTCGAATTTGGACATTTAAAAGTGAAGGGAGAAAACGACGATGATCCGCGTGCTGAAAAAATTTTCTGGAGGTGGTGTCATTTTGCCCGATTTTTCCCATGTAGGAGTGAGGGGTGTCTGGCGAATGTGCAGCGTGACCTTCGCCCCGGAAAAAAATTTTGCTCAGGTGTTTCCAAAATCGCTGATTTTCGCCATATATAGGCGATGAGTTTTCCCTCATCATCCGCTGGCATCGCCAGCGAAGCGCACCTTGACAATCAGGGCTATGTTTCCAGTTCTGTCCAAACCGCGAAGATCTTCCTCTTCGGAAGGGAGCGCCGAAAGGACCGGCAGTGAGCCAAACAAGGTTTCTTGCCAGAGGCAGCAGTGAAAAATAAGTCCGAACCAAACCGCAAAATCAAGTTTTGCTTCAACGCACAAACTGCAAACAAAAGTCACGGCGGAAATACCGCCAAATACACTGTCAAATGGCGTGAATAATGCCAGCAAACATGCTGGAACAGCGATAGAATTTATATGGGAAATGCCCTGATGGTGAATGCCGCTATGAAGGGCAAAAGATAGGAGAGCATGATGACAGAAAAGAAAAACCGCACGGTTCACTACAGCTTCAAAGCGACACCGGAAGAGGACGCCATCATTCAGAAAAAGATGAAAACCTTCGGGATCAAAAACCAATCGGCATTTATCCGTGCCATGGCTTTGAACGGATACGTGCTGAAGCTGGATCTGCCGGAGCTGCATGATGCGGTTCGCCTCATGGGCAGCCTGAGCAACAATGTCAATCAAATTGCCAGGCGGATAAATGAACATGGTTCCATCTTTGAAACGGAAATCGATGACATAAAAGATCGGCAGGAAGAGCTGCGAACAATTCTGAGCGGCATTCTTCACAAGCTGGATCAAATTCAACACTGAAAGGAGTACCCATGGCAGCCACAAGAATCATGTCCATTCACATCAACAAAGGGAAAACCGCACGCCAATGTATTGGGGAACGGCTGGATTACATCATGAACCCGAAAAAGACGGACGGCGGAATTCTGATTTCAGCCTACGCCTGCTCACCCGAAACTGCGGCGGATGAGTTCATGCTTTTCCGCCAGGAGTACCAACAGAACACCGGACGCACGCAGGAAAACGAAGTGATCGGCTATCATGTCCGGCAAGCATTCAAGCCGGATGAGATCACGCCAGAGGATGCAAACGAGATTGGAAAGGAGCTGGCCTCCCGGATGACCGACGATCAGTTTGCTTACGTCGTCGCGACACACATCGACAAGCATCACATCCACAACCACATTATCATTTGCTCCACCGATCTGGATGGGCAGCACAAATACCGAGACGTGAAGCAATCGGCAAAAGATCTGGCGCAGATCAGTGATTCGCTCTGCCGGGAACACAGCCTGTCGGTCATTCACCATCCGCAGAATAAGACCGTTACCTACGATAAGTGGCAGGGCAATCAGCGGCGTTTCACCCATCGGGATGAGCTGCGAATGATTATCGACGCCGTGCTGCGGATGCAGCCTGATGGCTTCGATGCGCTGATACAGCTGCTGGAAGATGCCGGCTGTCTCATCAAGCGCGGCGCACATATCAGTATCAAGCCGCCGGAGGGAGAACGGTATATCCGACTCGATACGTTGGGGCCGGAATATGATGAAGCATCTTTGCGCCGGACGCTGGCGCACGATCATGTGCACATTCCGAAAATTCCGCGGGGCGATTTTACTGAAAGTCAGATCAGACGGCTGGTTGACATTGAAGCAAAGCTCCGCGCCGGGAAAGGGAAAGGCTTTCAAGTCTGGGCAGAGCGGAATAACATCGACGCGAAAGCACAGATGGTGATCCTCCTGAAAGAGCATCACATTGATTCGCTGGAAGAACTGAACGATCAGATTCAGGAATTGTCGGATCAGCAGAACACGCTGAAATCTTCCATACGAGAAAAGCAAAACCGGATGAAAGAGATCAATCGTCAGCGGCAAGCGATCCGGGATTACAGCCGGACGAAAGAGGTTTACACCCAGTATCGGGAATCCGGCTGGTCGGTGAAATTCTATCAGGAGCATCGGCAGGAGATCGAAGATCACAGAAACGCCCAAGCGGTTTACTCGTCTCACAATGGAAAGATGCCGACGCTGAAAGAACTGACTACGGAATACGATGAGCTGAAGGAGCAGAAAGAAAACGATCAGGCAGCGCTGGACGAGCTGAAACCGAAGCTCACAGACCTGAAGCACATCCGGTATAACTACGATGTACTGGAAAGAGACAGCGCACCAAATAGTCACCAACATGTCATACCAAAAGATCACCACTACGATGAACACGATGCCAACCACGATGACGAATCACGCTGATTCGCAAAACAACCACAGCGCTTGCGCTGGTAAAAGGGGCTTGGGGGCCATGCTCCCCAACAAGCAAAGTGCAAAAAGTGCTACGTTTGCCCTGCTTGCTACTATGCTCCGGGGTCCTTTTCAGGAGGCCATGGAACCGTGTTCCTAAAAAAAGAAATTTCATTTCGTGAAAACTTTTGGCCCGGAAAGCCCAGTAAAACCGTCATTTCAGAAAAACAGACAGACACAAAAATGCCAACAAAGCCTTACGCCGCAACGCTTTCCGAAGTTTTCAAAACGTGAAAACGATTTTGAAGGCCGTGTGATATGGTGACGATGAAAGCCAGAGCGTCAGGCTTCATCCCATCGACTTCCCGCGCAGGAAAAGCTATCCTGTGCGTTCACATAAAGCCGTCCTGCGTCATGCCGTCGCGAAGCATGATCCGAACGCAGAGCGGCATCGCAACGCTTCTTGACTGTGTGATCGGACACACAGCCAGATATCACGACAGCTGAGAATGAACAGGAGAAACTCATGAAAGAAAACGAGAAGCAGACAACTGAAATAGTAAGTGAAGAAAACGAAAAGTCTGAGAAGAAAAAGATTGTCAGGCAGCCTTGGTGGCCGGATTGGTTCACCGGCAGAACGATCAATGAACCGATCTTCTGCCGCGAATTCCTGACAAAGTATCGGCTCGCATACACGGAAAACTCTTTCTTCTCTGTGGAAGGAAAGGTGACGGATGAGAATGCGCTGCGCGCGGTCATCTACAAAATGGTGGAGCGGTTCGTTGTCACCGGCGTAAGTAAAAAGGTGGATGACATTGTGAAAGCTCTGCGGATCACAGCCCAAGTGAAAGAGCTGCTGCCGCAAACGGATCGCATTCACGTCAAGAACGGCACGCTGTTCTTAAACGGAACATTCGTGGAGAAGGAGCAAACCTGGAAGGTTTGCGACGCGGCACCCCAGGAGCAGCAGACGCGGGAAGAGCATGCGCAAGCGCAGCGCAGGGCATGCGAGGTGGGTGAGATCGTCCGATACAGGCTGCCCATATCCTTCAATCCGAATGCAAAGTCACCCGAGCGTTGGCTCCGTTTTATCTCCGACCTGCTGCGGCCGGAAGACATTCCCACGCTTCAGGAATTCATCGGCTACTGTCTGATCCCCAGCAACGCCGGACAGAAGATGCTGGTGATCAAGGGCAGCGGCGGCGAAGGCAAAAGCCAGATCGGCAATGTGCTGTCCAAACTGTTCGGCGCATACGCCAAGGATGGCAGCGTGGGAAAGATTTCAGAAAACCGATTTGCCCGCGCTGACCTGGAGCACGTGCTGCTGATGATCGACGACGACATGCGATTGGAAGCGCTGCGCCAGACCAACTACGTGAAATCCATCGTCACCGCGAAAAGCAAAATGGATCTGGAACGCAAGGGCAAACAGAGCTATCAGGGCTGGATGACGGCGCGCGTCATGGCGTTTTCCAACGGCGATCTGATGTCGCTGTTCGACCGGAGCGATGGCTTCTTCCGCCGGCAGCTGATCCTGACTACCAAGCGGAAGCCGCCTGACCGGGCGGATGATCCCGAGCTTGCCGACAAGCTGTGCGAAGAATTGGAGGGCATCTTTCTCTGGGCCTTCGAGGGATTGCAGCGGCTGGTGAAGAACAACTTCCGCTTTACGGAAAGCGACCAGGCGCGTGTGAACCGGGAGGCAGTGAAGAAGGACGCCAACAACGTGGAGCTGTTCCTGGAGTCGAAGGGGTACATCACCCGCGGGCTGGACTGCTCCGTCAGTTCCAAAGAGCTGGGCGACGTGTACCACACCTGGTGTGAGGAGAATGCGTACCCGGCGCTGAAAAGCAAAACGCTGGTCGAGCAACTGGTAGCCAATCAGGAAAAGTACGGCATCCAATACACCACGCATCTCATCAATAGCGCCGGCCGCCAGGTCAGGGGCTTCAAAGGAATCGGATCGCTGATCAAGACATCTGGCTTTTCATCGGGCGGATGGCAGCAGGTGGACCCGGGCGATAACCCGTTCAAAACTTGATAAGGAGTTTTGAGCAAAACAATGCGTCCATGCGTCCCACGGGACAGCAGGACAGGGCGCTGGACGGGACGCATGGACGCATCAAATGAAGGGAAAAGAGCTTTTACAAAATGGAAAAGCAGCTTACGTAAACCCGATTTGTTACCGGTTGAAACGATTTAGGAAAGAAAAAGTCCTTATTTTTCAGGGGGATCCGGGCACAAAAAAGGGCGATTCTGAAGGTGGATGATAAATATATCGTCCCCGTTAAAATCCGATTCTAACCGGTAACAACCGACAGAATGACATCACAGGAGGACACAGAATGAACTACACCACCAAAGAAATGTACAGTATGGTGCTGAAAGAATACCCGGACATCATGGACATCGGAATCATGTGCCGGGCGCTGCGCATCAGCGAAAAGACCGGCTATAAGCTGATCAAAAGCGGCCAGATTACAGCGCTGAAAGTGGGCCGCGCCTACCGGATTCCCAAGATGCACGTTTTATCCTATCTGAAACTGATGAACGCAGCGTAAATCTTTGAGTTCGAACCTTGCGCCGCTGGCACGATTGGTGTAAACTGGTCATGTCAACGGCAGGTTCGGTCCCGCTGCGAAAGGAGGACATATGGTAGCAGGACACCTGCAGGAAAAGAAAGGTCTTTTCTATATCGTACTCAGTTATCAGGACGTTGATAACAATCGGAAAACCAAGTGGATTCCCACCAACTTGCCGGTGAAGGGCAACAAGAAACGGGCGGAGCTGATGCTCTGGGAGGCCAGGGAAAAATTCAAGCCGCCGGTGGGGCGTGGTGCGATGCACAGCGACATGCCCTTCTGCGAATACCTGGAGGAATGGCTCAAGATAGTCAAGGGCTCTGTTCGTCCGGCCACGCTGGCAAGCTACGCTTCCATGGTCAAGTTTCCCATTAGGCCGTACTTCGAGAAGAAGCACATCGCCCTGGGCGATCTCAAGGCGGTGCACATCCAGAAGTTCTACACGGATCAGCTGGAGCGGGTTTCGCCCAACAGCGTCATCCACTACCACGCCGTGATCCACAAGGCGCTGAAATACGCCGTGAAGGTAGAACTGCTGAACGCCAATCCGGCGGATCGGGTGGAGCTGCCCAAGAAGGAAAAATTCCTCTCCGATTACTACGACGGGGACGAGATCAACCATCTGTTCGAGCTGGTGGAAGGCACCGACCTGGAATTGCCCGTTAAGCTGGCGGCCTTCTACGGGCTGCGGCGCAGCGAGGTGATCGGCCTTCGGTGGTGCGCAGTGGATTTCCAGAAGAACACCATCACCATCGATCACACCGTGACTGCCGTGGAGATGGACGGCAGGAAGGTAGAGATGGCTTCCGACACGACCAAAACCAAATCCAGCCTGCGTACGC
>JAFXMP010000094.1 GCA_017530275.1 Clostridia bacterium
CCGTCCGGACGGTAATCCTCCCCAAACCCCAGGAAATCCAGGTTGCAGGTGGACACCGATTCATACCCATCGGAGGGCTTGGTGTGCACGATGATGGTCTGGCAGGCTCCCCAATCGAAGTTGCGGCCAAAGAAGGTATCGCCCCGGCCGTTCGTCAGGCAGATGGTGGAGCAGCCGAAAGCCCCGGTCTGCATCTTGTTTTCTCCCTTGTAGAAGCCGTGGGAGAGAAACTTGGTCAGGTAATCCGCCACAGCGGCATCGCTGGCCGCGCCGCCCTGTTTGAGGAATTGGTCAAACCCGTAATCCCCGGTGTATTCCATGCAGTATAGGCCGTCCTCCAGCTTTTGCACTGTGTTCGCGGCGCTGATAAAGGTTCCGAACATCACCCAGCCGCCAACCAGGACGATCATGAGCAGCGCCGCCACGATCCCCCCGATCCACGCGGCGATCCTTTTTCCTTTGCTTTTCTTTTTACCTGTCATTCTCGTTCTTCCTCCGATCTTGATCCATAAGTCATAATGAAGCGCATCACATCCTACAATACTTTCTGCATCACTACGGCGTCTTTATAGATCCCATTTACATAAAAATATTTTTTATATATTCCTATATCAATAAATCCCATTTTATGGTACAAACGGATGCCTCTTGCATTATCGGAGATCACTTCCAGTTCTATCACCCTCAGCTCCATCTTCTTTGCTTGCTCGATAATTCTTTTAAGCATTTCTGTCCCAATTCCCTGATTCCAGTACGCCTTTTTTACGGAAATCGAGAATTTGGCCCTATGGCGGATTCTTGCCGCATAATATCCCTCTAATTCTGCTCTCGCAATGATCTGGCCGTTGTCAAGAGTGATCAGAACAATACTGTTCTGAGCGTCTTTGCTCATAGCCAATTTCCGTTTTACGCCTTCAATTGGAACATTGAATTCATTTTCTCCATGTAACAAATGATCAGATTCTCCGCCCACTTGATTCAGGTAGAGAATCATTTTCTCTGCATCCTCTGAAACAGCCTCTCGAATGATATACGGATGATCCATTGAATCCCTTCCTCTCCGATAACCCTATCTTGATCGACGTATCAAAACGCCTTTCATATCCATTCCTGAAGGAGTTCTCTCAGAGCCCTGATTTTCAGATACGGCGTTTCCACATCGGAAGCCGGATCGGCCGCGATCAGGATCGGCGTGATGCCCAGGGCCGCCGCCCGCACAAGCTGCGGATATTCCGCAGCCAAAGCGCCGCCGCTGGTTCCCACGAGATACACTTTACTGAGGGCAAGATGCGCGCACAAAGCATGGACCTGCCTGGCCCATTCGTACCACAGATCGGCAGGCCGGGCGGCCAGACGATCGGATCGCCCGCAGCCAAGACAATCCATCGTGATCACACGGTGTTTTTCGGCCGGCATCGGAATGATCGGATCGAGCCTCCTTGAGGAAGCCGTATTGCCGTGCAGCAGCAGCGGCTTGCCCGCGCCGCAGCTTTCGTAATAGATCGGATGGTTGTCATAGGGAAATTTCTTTCCAGCCCTCATCGCACATCCATTCAAGCGTTATTTCCTCATTATTCTATCTTCGGTTTCCGCCCATCTTTTGAGGATCTCATACAGTTCGTCGAAAGACGAAGCGCAAAAATCAATAGCATACGCGCGCATGGCATCGGCGACGTCCCCGGCAGGCATGAACCACACGGAACGCAGGGAAGCGTTTTTCGCGCCGAGCATGTCCGACGAGAGGGAGTCGCCGATCACGATGCAGGATGCTTTGGGCTCTCCAATCCGTTCAAGGCAGATATCAAAGTATGCTTTGGACGGCTTTGCCACGCCCATGTCTTCGCTGACGAACAAGCCGTCTATGTACCGATCAAGCCCCGTAGACGCGATCCTGCCCTTGGCGTTCACGGTCGCCCCGTTGGTAATGACATAGATCCTCGCATCCCCGATCCCGCTCTTGATCTTCTTCACGAATTCCAGCGCGCCGTCCATGAGCACGCCGTTTATTGACATGGTTTTGATGAAATCATCGTTGACCTTCATCGGATCGAGCGCTGCCGCGTCGCCCCCGCACCACGAAAGCACATCCACAAAACGCAGGGTAAAGAGCTCGGTCCTTGATATCTTTCCTTGTTCAAGCTCCAGCCAGAGGGATCGATTGTATGCCTTAAACGCCTGATAGATTTCCTCCGAGAACGAAAGGCCGTTTGCTTTTAGCACGATTCCAAGGGCTTTATGCTCGGATGCGTGAAAATCAAGCAATGTCTGGTCGAGATCAAAGAGGAAGTTGTGATGCATGGTCATTGCCTTTCCTATATCAGAATCGTATCCCCATGATTCTGCACTGTTCGGCGTTCCATTCCGTCCATTCGCGGTAGAGCTCCGAAAACGGCTTGCCGAAGACCATTTTCATCGCGCTTGGATCGACGTCCCAGTTATTGAACACCGTATCTTTGCCGTATGCGTCCACAAGATACGCGATCATGCCGGACGCCTCGCAAAGGGAAAGCTCGCCCGGCTTCAGGTTCTTATCCATTTTTTCCGTGCGCACGATCGTTTCGTTCATAACGGCATAGTAGCGTTGTCCGACCAGTCCGCCGTTTGCCGCAAGCGCGCCAAGCCCGAAATACAGCTTCCGGGGATCGATACTATTCTCCGCTTCGTCCCACGACTGATCCCACATCACCGGGGGATAACCGGCCATTTCAAATCCCATGTTTTCGGACCGTCCCATCCGGTTTTTACAAACAACATTGGCAACGTAATCCGCCATGCCTTCCGCCCAGAAACCGAATCGCGTGCGGGGTTGAGCACAGTGCATGGTCAGATAGTGTACATACTCATGCAGCA
>JAFXMP010000095.1 GCA_017530275.1 Clostridia bacterium
CCCACGACCTGATCCTCCGAGAGGAAGGCTTCCGGGTGCGCTTCCTGCGCCTGTCCGATATGGCGGTGCCCTATGGCCAGCAGCCCTGTGTCTCCGGCTTGCGGGTGTTTGGCCTGGGGCATGGCGAGAAGCCAGCAGTGCCTGCGTTCACAACCTGGCGGGAAAGCGATCTGGATATGACGGTTTCCATTGAAGCGCAGAAAAATACGCTGGGCTATAACATTCTGTTCGGAAACAGCCCGGAAAAGCTGTATCACAGCTATATGGTTTTCCAGGCGGGAGAAAAGCGCGTCGGCGCGCTGATCAAAGGCAGAGATTACTTTGTGCGTGTAGACGCTTTTAACGAAAGCGGCATTACCGAGGGTACCTGTATTCAGCTGTAAGGAGGAATTTCAACATGTCGTTCCCAAAGGGCTTTTTGATCGGGGCGTCCACCGCCGCCCATCAGGTGGAGGGCAACAATATCCACAGCGATTACTGGGCGCAGGAGCAGATGCCCCATTCCAGCTTTACGGAGCCCAGCGGCATCGCCTGCGATCACTATAACCGTTACGAAGAAGATATCCGCCTGATGGCGCAGGCCGGACTGAACGCCTACCGTTTCTCCGTCGAGTGGGCAAGAATCGAGCCGGAAGAAGGACAATTTGACGAAAAAGAAATCGAGCATTACCGGAAGGTGATCCGCTGCTGCCGGGAAAACGGCGTGGAACCCATGGTGACGCTGATGCATTTCACCAGTCCGGTATGGCTGATCAAAAAGGGCGGCTGGGAGGCCGAAAGCACCATCGGATACTTCCGGCGTTATGCTGCCTATGTGGCTGAAAAGCTGGGCGATGAAATCAAATATATCTGCACCATCAATGAAGCCAACATGGGCCTGCAGCTGGCTGCCATCTCCAAACGCTTTCAACTGATGGCCCAACAGGCCCAGAAGAACGCACAAAAGGCGGAAGGTACGGTGCAGGTGGGCATGAATTTCCAGAAGATGATGGAAAACATGAAATTCGCTGCCCAGGAAAACGCCGCTGTTTTCGGCACCCCGCAGCCGCAGATTTTTGTTTCCTCCCGTACCCCGAAAGGCGACATCCTGGTATTCCGTGCTCATCAGGCAGCCAAGGAATCCATCAAAGCCATGCGTCCTGAAATCCAGGTTGGCATCACCCTCTCACTCCATGATCTGCAGGCACTTCCCGGCGGACAAGCCTTTGCGGAGAAAGCCTGGGATGACGAATTCCGTCACTACCTTCCCTACATTCAGGGGGATGATTTCCTGGGCGTGCAGAATTATACCCGCACCCAGTATGGACCGGAGGGTCAGCTGCCATGCCCCGAAGGAGCGGAGCTGACCCAGATGGACTATGAGTTCTATCCTGAGGCCCTGGAGCATGTGATCCGCAAGGTGCATGAGGATTTTCAGAGCGATCTCATCGTCACCGAAAACGGTATTGCCACCTCAGACGATACCCGACGGGTGGAATTCATCCGCAGGGCTTTGCAGGGCGTGGAAAACTGTCTGAATGACGGGATCCCTGTGAAAGGTTACTGCCACTGGAGCCTGATGGATAACTTTGAATGGCAAAAAGGTTTCTCCATGACCTTTGGCCTGATTGCCGTTGATCGCGCCACCCAGAAAAGAAAACCCAAGGAGAGCCTTAAATACCTGGGCGGTTTTTCAAAATGAAACACATAGATCAGCATGATATTTGAACACAGAATTTGGCCGGATCAACCTGTCAACGTTTCCTTGCCGGATGATTTTGGGCTGGATGTGATCGAACAGCGCAGCAAGGTGCGCCATTTCAGCGGCGCGACGATTTTCAGCACGAAGATCCGCTGCGGTGAGTGCGGCGGATGGTTTGGCTCAAAAGTCTGGCATTCCACGGACCCATACCGGAAAGTCATCTGGCAGTGCAATACCAAGTACGGCGGGAAGAGCACTGGGTGCAAAACACCCCACGTCACTGAGGAAGAAGTCAAAGCCGCGTTCGTCCGGGTGGTCAACAAGCTAATCGGTGACAGGGCAGCGCCGCTGGCGGATCTCAGGGAGGTACAAGAAACCTACAGCGGAACGGACGAGCTGAGCCAGCGCCTGCATGAACTGGACGACCGCCTGAACTCGGAAGCCAAAGCGGTCCAAGGACTGATCGCCCAAAACGCCAGGGTAGCGCAGAACCAGGACGACTACAACGCCGCCTACGATGCTGCTGTCAGCCGGTACGAGACCACAAAGGCAGAGCGCGAAAAGGTGGCGGCTGACATCCGGCAGCGCGGCATCCGCAGGCGGGAGTTTGAGCGGTTCATCTCAGAACTCGAAAAGCTGCCCGAGGCAGTTTCGGAATTCGACGAAACGCCCTGGGGCAGCCTGGTGGATTATGTGACCGTGGGCAAGGACAAGACGATGGTGTTCACGCTCATTGGTGGAACTGAGATGAGGGGCTGAACAAGTTCATATTTCCCATTTGAATGTCCCACCCTTTCTGTGAACGGTTCCATGTGGTTTTGAAACTGGGAGTATTTTATTTCAGATAGTAGGATTGATTGATATATATCATTAAAACCTCGTTGTTCTTGGAGGAACATCAAACGGCTGCAATAGGAAGTAATGCTGCTGTAATCACGATTGGAACAGTGAATGTATCATATTCACTGGGCGAAAAGAGCTCCGCTGCAGTTCCGAGCAGAGCGGCGATTCCAGCCGACCATAGGGCATGCGGTAATGTCAGCTTTTCTCCCCAGAGCAGTATGCAGAATCCACATATAAAAGATACAGCGAACATGGAAGCACTGCCTTCCCATGATTTCTTTCCGTCTGTCCAGCGATGTTTCACTTTGTGTTTGCCAAATGGAATGCCAATCAGCGCCGCAGCTGCATCACCGGTTCCCCACATAAGGATTGCCGCTGCCGCCAGTTTCTGCTGTCCGAAAACTCCCCAAGCAGTCGCGAC
>JAFXMP010000096.1 GCA_017530275.1 Clostridia bacterium
CCTGAATTTTGTTGTCGCGCAACAGTTCGTCAACCTGGCCATGAACGCCCTCTCCCGCCGGCTCACCGGCAAAGGGATTGCCGATCTGGACGCGTTCCGAAAGGCCGTGGCCTGGAAGGCGGGCCATGCGGCGTTAAGCGGCACGAAGGCCGAGATTTCCGACGGCTCCAGGACGTGGCTGCTTTCTTCCGAAGCGCTGAACGTGGAGGGCGAGCCGTACGAGGAGCTCACCGCCGCGGATATCACGGCCCAGGCGGCCATCTCAAAAGAACTGAAGGAAAAGAACCGCAAGCTGCGGGACCTTCATATGCGCCTGGAAATCTGCAACAAGCAGGCGGACCGGATCGTGATCGGCCAGGAATTGCTGACCGCGCGCATGGCTGTGCATACCGAAGTCGGGAATGTGCTGCTGGAATGCCGGCGATATTTGAAGGACCCGGACTCCTTCGATGAAACGGTGCTTTTACAGGCGCTGAAAAACGAGAATACCTATCTGCTGCGCGAGTTTGAGCAGGACGATACCGCGCGCGATCCCTTGGCGGACGCACTGGAAATGGCCGATACCATCGGGGTGGATGTGACGATCGCCGGCCTTCCGCCCGCGGAGGGCGCAGGCCGGGCCATCCTCTCATCCGCCATCATCGAGTGCGCGACCAACGCCGTCAAGCACGCGGACGGAGATCAGCTGTCCGTTGAGATCCGCGGCGCGGGCGTGTTCTTTTTGCAGAGCAACGGCAGGCCGCCCAAGGAAGAGATCCGAGAGCGGGGAGGCCTTCTTTCCCTGCGCACCCTGGTGGAAAAGGAAGGCGGAACCATGGAGCTCAAACATGCGCCTGCCTTTCAAATGACCATCACGCTCCCGATATAAAGTGGAAATCTTTTTCCAAAATGGGCCGATCGGCCCATGACACGGACGGGCGATGGATGTATAATAAAATCGTATGTTGTGTACTGTTTTTTGTGATACTGTTTTATATACGCTGGCTGCCCGTGCTCTGTCGACGTGATCCAACAGCTTGTTTCTGCTTGGGAAAGCGAGGCGATGAGATTGGACGAGGATCGGATCAAGGTGCTGGTGGTGGATGACCAATACGTTGCCCGGAGCTTTTTTGAAATCCACGTGCAAATGGCGAAGAAATACGATCTGGTCGCCTCCCTTTCCAGCGCGGAGCAGGCGATCGCCTACTGCCTGGCCCATCCTGTGGATCTGGCGATCATGGATGTGCTGATGAAAACCGGGCTGGACGGCCTTACCTGCGCGCGCACCATCAAGCAGAATAATCCTTCCGTCAAGATCATCCTGACCACGTCCACCGCGGAAGCGCGCTGGATCGAGAAGGCGAAGCGGGCGCGGATCGAAAGCTTCTGGTTCAAGGAATATTCCGGCATGCCGCTTTCCGAAGTGATGGACAGGACCATGCGGGGCGAATCGGTCTATCCCCTTTCGCCGCCGGATCCTGATTTCGGCGGCGCGTTCAAGCGCGATTTCTCCGAACGCGAATTGGAGGTGCTGCGCGAGCTGACGCGGAACCTGACCAACGAGGAAATTGCCCAGAACCTGAACATCTCCTCCCACACGGTCAAGCGCCATGTGGAAAACCTGCTGGCGAAGACGGGCTTCCGCAGCCGCGTGGAGCTGGCGGTGAATGCGCGGGTCTCGGGCCTCGTCGTGCATGAGAACGACCGGCTGAACATCCGCGATACGTCCTGATCCTCTTTCGTACGCAATGAAATGAACATACAAATCATCAAAGGAGGGAACCAACATGAGACCGACACGGAAAATCCTGATCCTGCTGTTCGCGCTGGCGCTGGCGCTGCTGCCGCTCGCGGCGCAGGCGACCATCATCTACGATGATACGACCTGCCCAAAGAGCGCGACCGGCACGCACAACTACGACTTTGTGAGCTCCCAGGAAGCGAACTGTCAGCACGCTTACAGGGAAACCTACCGCTGCTCGAACTGCGGCAAGACCCAGACCGTGGAATACGGAAGCCTGGGCAGCCACAACTATGTGGAGGACGGCAGAGCGCCCACCTGCACGCAGGACGGCTACCAGTGCCTGCGCTGCACCGTCTGCGGCGATCAGGCGCGGTATATGACCCTCCCCGCCAAGGGCCATACCTGGGACAACGGCCGCGTGACGAAGGAACCCACCTGCAAGGCGGAGGGCATAAGGACCTACACCTGCGTCAACTGCGGGGCAACCAAGACCGAATCCATCTCCAAGACGCGGCATGACCCCGTGGACGTTCCCGCCAAGGAACCCACCTGCACGGAGGCGGGCTATAGCGCCGGCATAAAGTGCTCGATCTGCGGCGAGGTCCTCCAGGGCATGCAGTCCATTCCGGCCCTCGGCCACGACTGGGGCGAGTGGCAGAAGGAAACCGACGGCAACTGCACGGAGCCGGGCCTGAAAAAGCATCGCTGCAACCGCTGCAAGAAAGAGGAATATACGTATTCCGGCTTTGGCGAGCATGACTGGGGCGAATGGGAAGTGGAAATCCCCGCCACCCCGGACCAAAAGGGCGTTGAAAAGCGCGTGTGCAAGATCAACTCCGAGCACGTTGAACGCCGCGACCTGGACTATACCGGCCCCGATCCGACCGAGGAAAATAATCGGCTGGCCCTGACGGTGAGGGTGCTGTTCGACGACGACGACAACGCCGCCGGCCTCCGCCCGACCTCGATCACGATGGACCTGATCCAGGACGGGAAAGTGACCGGCTATGTGGAGCCGGGCGACATCACGGGCTGGGTTTCCACGATCAACGAGCTTCCGGTCATCAACATGGCGGAAAATACGCCGTATACCTACGATTGGGAAGGCCAGTTCGTATCGTTCTACGAGATCAGCGATAAGACCGTGGAGGGCAATGTCACCACGTTTACCTACAAGTACGTCGGGAACAATATGATGGGCCTGACGGTGAAGGTGCTGTTCGACGACGACAACAACGCCGCCGGCCTCCGCCCGGCTTCGATCACGATGAACCTGATCCAGAACGGGAAAGTGAACGGCTATGTGGAGCCGGGCGACATCACGGGCTGGACGTGTACGATCAACGAGATCCCGATCATCAGCATGGCGGACAATACGCCGTACGTCTACGATTGGGAAGGCACGGAGGTCGCAAACTATGAGATCAGCGAAAAGTCCGTGACCGGCAGCGTGACCACCTTTACCTACAGGTACATCGGGGACATTCAGACGACCGAGGAAAATAATCGGCTGGCCCTGACGGTGAAGGTGCTGTTCGACGACGACGACAACGCCGCCGGCCTCCGCCCGACCTCGATCACGATGGACCTGATCCAGGACGGGAAAGTGACCGGCTATGTGGAGCCGGGCGACATCA